>JAAZBR010000253.1 GCA_012513735.1 Clostridiales bacterium
GGCGGGGATCACCAACTGGACAACCTGCCCATCAGCCTGTACCGTGCCGGCGAGAGTGAGCCTGTGCAGCAGGTGCAGACCGATGCCCAGGGCAACTACGAAATCACGGGCCTGTACCCCGGCAGCTATGAGCTGGCCATTACCTTGCCCGAGGGCGTGCGCTTTGCCCGCCTGATCGACAGCCAGATGACCCGCTTCAGCCTGATCACCTCGGATGGCAACGGGGCCAAGGGCAACCAGGGCCGCTCGGCCGCCTTCCCCCTGGCCATGGCAGAAAACCGTCAGGCCCAGGATATCGGTATGGGCACCCTGGGCCGCCTGGGCGATTATGCCTGGCTGGATCTGGACAAGGACGGCATGCAGGACGCCGGCGAGCCGGGGGTACCCGGCATCATCATCAAGCTGTACCAGTACGGCCAGGTGGTGGCCGAAACCACCACCGATGAATATGGCCGCTACCTGTTCAGCGACGTGTACCCCGGCCCCCACGAGTTGGAAGTCACCATGTGGGGCGAGCTGAAGACCACCCGCCAGCAGGATGAATTTGTGCTGGTGGCCAGCATCCTGCCCGAGGGCAAAACGGGCACTGCCCTGGCCCAGGGCATTCTGGTGCCCAGCGGCGGTCGCAACCTGAACTGCGATCTGGGCTTTGTGCTGATTACCGAGGGCCAGTTGCCCACCGCCATGCTGCAGCCCCCCCGGAAGGACTGGACGCCCCTGGTACCCACTGTTCCCAAAAGAACAAGGGATTAAATCGTAACTGTTAGATAGAACCCGGCCGCTGCATTCTTATAGGCCGGGCTCTCCTTATTTGTATACCTATGCTAAATAATCAGAGTTAATACACATTTTCCCTTCTCAAGCCCCCGGAAAAGTGGTAGGATTGTATTGCTGACAGTTCGGCAGAAAGGTGTGAATAAAAACATGAAGAAGTTACTGGCTGTATGGATGACGCTGATGGTGCTGGCCGCCCCCGCCCTGGCCCAGGAAAGCGACCTCAACTATGTCAAGGGGCAGGGCAAGCTGATCATCGGCTATACGGTGTATGCGCCTATGAACTACACCGACGACCAGGGCGAGTTCACCGGCTTTGACACGGAGCTGGCCAAGGCCGTGTGCGAGAAGTTAGGAGTGGCGCCCGAGTTTGTGGAGATCAACTGGGAAACCAAGGAGGTGGAGCTGGCCGCCAAAACCATCGATTGCATCTGGAACGGCCTGACCATTACCGAGGAGCGCAAGCAGAACATGGAGATCACCGATCCCTACGTAAAGAACGCCCAGGTGGTGGTGATGAAGGCCGGTGCGGAATACAAGGACACCAGCTCCCTGGAAGGAAAGACCGTGACTGCCGAAGCCGGCAGCGCGGGCGAAAGCACCGTAAAAGAGGACGCCGGGTTGCAGAAGGCCGAATACATCGCCAAGGAAGTGCAGACCGCCTGCCTGATGGAGGTGGCCGCGGGCACCGCGGATGCCGCCGTGCTGGATCTGACCCTGGCCAACGCCATGATCGGCGAGGGCACCGACTACGCGGACCTGGTCATCGTGGACAAACTGGCGGTGGAGGACTATGGCGTGGCCTTCCGCAAGGGCAGCGACATCACCGCCCAAGTAAATGGCATCTTCAAAGAGCTGGCGGCCTCCGGCGCGCTGGCTGAGCTGGCCGATAAGTACGGCCTGGACCTGGCCATCTGACCCTATTGCCGCAACCAACATACGCTGAGGACGGAGCCTTCCCCCGCACGCCGGGCGGCAGGCTCCGTCCCCAGTGTTCCATGAGCGAACAGAAGCAAACACAGATCAAATGACGGATTTTCAGACCATCCTGGGGCGCATGCTGGACAGCTTTCAGCTGAACATCCAGCTTTTTGTGCTGACGCTGGTGTTCTCGCTGCCCCTGGGGCTGGTGATCGCCTTTGGCTCCATGAGCAGATGGAAACCCCTGGCCTGGCTGACCCGTACCATTGTGTGGATCGTCCGGGGCACGCCGCTGATGCTGCAGGTGCTCATCATCTTCTTTGCCCCCGGCCTGCTGAACCTGGGCGCTCCCTGGGGCAGCGGCTCCTCCGCCCGCTTCACGGCGGCTACGGTGGCTTTTGTGTTCAACTACGCCTGCTACTTTTCCGAAATCTACCGGGGCGGCATCCAGGGTGTGCCCAAGGGGCAGATGGAGGCCGGCCAGGTGCTGGGCATGACCAAGGCGCAGATCTTCTTCCGGGTCACGCTGCTGCAGGTGATCAAGCGCATTTTGCCCGCCATGGGCAATGAGGTGATCACTTTGGTGAAGGATACCTCCCTGGCCCGCATCATCTCCATCAAGGAGATCATCATGATGGCCCAGGAGTACACGGCCAAGGGGCTGATCTGGCCGCTGTTCTCCACCGGCATCTTCTTCCTGGTGTTCGTGGGCGTGCTGACGCTGCTGTTTGGCTACCTGGAAAAGCGGCTGGACTACTTCAGGGCCTGAAAGGAGAAGCCATGGCATTGCTGGAGGTTCACGGCGTCTGCAAGCGCTTCGGCACGCTGGAGGTGCTGAGGGGCATCAGCTTTTCCCTGGAACAGGGCAAGGCGCTGGCCATCATCGGCTCCTCAGGTTCGGGCAAGACCACGCTGCTGAGGTGTCTCAACTTTTTAGAGCAGCCCGACCAGGGCATCATTTTGGTGGACAATGAGGTGTTGTTTGACGCGGCGCACACATCCAAACAGAACGAAAACGACATCCGCCGCAAGCGCCTCAACTTCGGCCTGGTGTTTCAGCAGTTCAACCTGTTCCCCCAGTACACGGTGCTGAAAAACATCACTCTGGCCCGGGAGCTGATGCAGCGCAGCAGCCATGGCGGCCTGCCTCAGGAACAGATCAACCGCGACGCCCGGGACCTGCTGCAGCAGATGGGCCTGTCCGGCAAGGAGAACGCCTATCCCCACGAGCTGTCCGGCGGTCAGCAGCAGCGGGTGGCCATCGCCCGGGCCCTCAACATGAAGCCCAAGATCCTGTGCTTTGACGAGCCCACCTCCGCCCTGGACCCGGAGCTGACCGGCGAGGTGCTGCGGGTGGTGCGCAGCCTGGCCGAGCGCAAGACCACCATGGTGATCGTCACCCACGAAATGGCCTTTGCCCGGGACGTGGCCGACCATGTGATCTTCATGGACGACGGCCTCATTGTGGAGGAAGGCCCGCCGGCAGAGGTCATCAGCAACCCCCGGGAGGAGCGGACCAGGCAGTTTCTGGCCCGGTTTTCCAGCGAAGGATAGTATGGCACAAGATCCAAAAAGCCAGCCGCGCATGATATGGCGCGGCTTTTGCTATGGTCCGCTGTCAGCCTCCGTACTCAATCCCCTGTTGTCTGTCGCCGATATGCTGGGCGCTTTCGCGGAAAAAAGCAGCGAGGTGCGCCTAAGCGCGCTGGGGCTGATGGTAATGGGGCTAGCGTGCAGCGGTATCGCGGTGGCATTGTACCCCGCCATGCGCCAGCGGCACCCGGCCATGGCGCTGGGATCGGTGCTGTTCCGGAGCTTGGAAGGCGTGCTGCACCTGCTGGTGGCGGTGGCCTTCCTGACGCTAACGAGCATTTCCGGTCAGCAGGGGGACGCCGGCGGCCTGACCGCGCTGATGCGAGTCACGCTGGACGCCAGCAACAACATGGTGTTTGCCGGCACATGCGCCTGGGGGATCGGCGGGCTGCTGTATTACGCCGTCATGCGGCGTCAGCGGCTGGTGCCGGCCTGGCTGGCCCTGTGGGGCACCGCCGGCCTAGGGCTGTGCATGCTGTCTGCGGTGCTGTCCTTCCTGGGGCTGTACGGCCTGGAGAGCGCTATGCACACGGCCCTCAGCATGTCTATCGCCCTGCAGGAACTGGCCCTAGCTGCATGGTTGCTGTTCAAAGGCTTCGGGCCCGTTATCCAGGCACAGCCGGGGGCTAATATGGCCCCCGCTCACAAGTGACCGATCAGGTTTCTACGGTTGAACAAAATGAAATAGACCAATGGACCCGGCGCCGCAAAAACAGCGGTACCCACGGCTTACGCCATGAAGCGTACAGATCAGAAAAGGCAAAGGCAGAGGATATCCTATTTTAGCAGTGGTAGCGACGATTGCCAATGCAAGCTGTTGAGAGGAAGTAGCAGACTTTGCAAAGACTCAGGTGAACTGCCTGGTGGAGCGCCATCCCATGACACATTCGAGCGCACGTTCAAGTGGATCGATGGAAAAGAATTTGAACGCTGTTTTATTCTGTGAATGCGAGAAGTATGTCAGGAGAAGGGGGTTCGTGTCATTGCTCAAATCATTTCGCAACAAGTGTTTCAGAGCCTGTATGAACACTGATTATCTGGAAACAGTACTGAGCAATATGTAGCCTCTGAAAAGAACAAAGAAGGACTGGGGTGCTTAACTGGTTGGCAAGGGCGTTCATATGTAAGCCGTATCCCTCACCCCCTTGCATTCCTTTCCTCTGCCTGTTATATTTTAAGGGAACAAATGTTCCCTTTTGAGGTAGAAGAATGCGTACAATCCTGCATTGCGACTGCAATGGCTTTTATGCCACAGTGGAGATGCTGTTTGACCCCTCCCTGCGGGGCAAACCCGTTGTGGTCTGTGGCGATTCCAAGTTGCGCCATGGCATCGTGCTGGCCAAATCCGAGAAGGCAAAAGCCTGTGGCATCAAAACCGGCGATGCGCTGTGGGAGGCACAAAAAAAATGTCCTCCCCTGGTTCTGGTGCCAGCCAATCAGCAGATGTACCTGGCTTTCTCGCGCCGCATGCGCGCCATCTGCAGGCGCTATACCGCGCTGGTAGAGCCCTTTGGCCTGGATGAAAGCTGGTTGGATGTCAGCGGACATCTCCTGTCCGGCGAGGAGATCGCCGCCCAGCTTCGCAAGGCAGCCAAGGAGGAGCTGGGCATCACTGTCTCCGTAGGCGTCAGTTTCAACAAGGCCTTTGCCAAGCTGGGTTCGGACATGCGCAAGCCGGATGCCACCACCGTCATCAGCAGGGAGAATTATCGTGAAAAGATCTGGCCCCTTCCCGCCAGTGACCTGCTGTTTGTTGGCCGGTCCACCAGCACACATCTGCAGCAAATGGGCCTGAACACCATCGGCGATGTGGCCACTGCTTCCCCGAACATTTTAAAGAAGGTTTTCGGGGTCAACGGCCTGAAGTTATGGCGCTCTGCCAGGGGGGAGGATAACAGCCCGGTGATTTTCATCGAGGAAGCAGAGACGGTCAAGTCCATCAGCAACAGCACCACCACGCCCCACGATATCTGCACGCCCGAGGAAGCCAAGGTGGTGCTCTACCTGCTGAGCGACAGCGTAGCCACCCGCCTGCGCAAACACCAGTTAAGGTGCCGCACCATATCCGTGTGGATGCGGGATGTGGAGCTGAACAACTTTGAGCGCCAGTGCCGCTTACCCACAGACAGCGATATCGCCAGCGAAATCGCGCATGCTGCCGTGGACCTGTTTACCAGCAGCTATCCCTGGTCGCTGCCACTGCGCTCCCTGGGTGTACGGGGAGGCGACCTGCTCAATACCACGGCAGATTGCCAGATTCCCCTGTGTACCGATGCCCGCAGGCAGCGCCACCATCACCTGGAGGAAGTCCTGGACGATATCCGCAGCCGCTGGGGGCATACCTGCATCCAGCGCGCGCTGCTGCTGCAGGACCGGGCGCTCACAGGCATCAATCCGGTGGATGACCATGCCCTGCAGCCACTGGCCGCCATGTACGGGCGCGAGTAGATCAACCCCAAGGATTTGCAGAGGATAGCGAAGGAAAATGGAGACAGAAAAGAGAGGCTATGCGCACAAGCTATCACGTGTTTCCTGAAGAAAACATCGAAATGCGGCAGATCATCAGCCAGATCGTGGAGTATTTTCCCCAGTCTCCGCTAACAACAGGCCGCATCCATCCCAGCCAAATCGCCCCCATCATCGGGCCTGATGAGCCACAGCCCCTGCCGTTTGGTCTTTCCCTCGACTTTCACAAGGGGCTGCTGCTCAATGACAGGTCGGGGGGTGAAAATAACAGGCTCTTTTCCCCCATACTGGCATCCACCCGCTGCCTGGTGCCCGCCAACAGCTTTCTGGAGTGGACGCCGCGAAAATGACTTAAAGCGCCTCCGGTTGATGCTGGAGGCGCTTTAAGTCATTTATTCCTGTTCGCCTGCAGACGTCAGGCAATAGAGTAGCCTTATCTGTTTGGTCAATACTATTCTAGCATCTGTAGGATAGAGGCCTTGGGCCGGGCACCCACTGCCGTCTTGGCCACCTGGCCGCCGCGGAAAAGCACCATAGTGGGGATGCTGCGAACACCATACTGCATTGCAAGATTCTGCTCCTCATCCACGTTGACCTTGGCCACTTTGACACCCGGATTTTCCTTGGCGATCTCCTCCAGGATGGGGGCCACCATGCGGCAGGGGCCGCACCAAACCGCCCAGAAGTCCACCAATACCGGTTTGTCTGATTTGAGCACTTCTTGCTCAAAGTTTTGCTGGGTAACGGTTACGACTGACATACTTGTTTCCACCTTTCAGAATTAACTAAGTTGTTCTATCAGATTATACCCTCTGCAACGCCTTTCAATCATTGATCCAAGCATACAAAAACCGCCGTACGCAGACGGCGGTGTCAGATAATACGATGCGCAGTTACTGGGCGACAGCTTCTGCAGCTTCTGTTTCGGGATATACGCTGACCTTCTTCCTGAACTTACCCAGGTGCTCAAAACGGACAATGCCGTCCGCCATGGCAAACAAGGTGTCGTCCTTGCCCTTGCCTACGTTGAGGCCGGGATGCAGTTTGGTGCCGCGCTGACGCACCAGAATATTGCCGGCCAGCACAAACTGACCATCGGCGCGCTTGGCACCCAGACGCTTGGACTCGCTGTCGCGGCCATTGCGGGTGGAGCCCATTCCCTTCTTGTGGGCGAACATTTGAAGGTTGATCTTCAACATCATGGTTTCCTCCATTTCTTCAGGCAGACTCACGCTCGGTGAGCCGAATATGCTTGGGGTAGGCTTCCTGCAGATCGCTGATTCCCTGCCGGAAGACTTGAAAAATAGTTTGCGCCTTCTCGTTGCTGCGGTCGATGGCCACAAAAAGATAGCCGTCTTCCTGTCGCACCCTGGGCCGGATACCGGCCACCGTTTCCAGCGCATTGGCGCAGGTGGTGCATAGAATGGATACCGCAGAGCAGACGATGTCTCTTCCTGCCCGGTCAAAACCACTGTGTCCAACTGCTTTGAAGGAGTGAAATTCTCCATCAGCACCGCGGCAGATCAGGATGCGCGTCACCTCAGCCCTTGATACCCGTGATCTCGACCTTGGTGTAGGGCTGGCGATGTCCGGCCTTGCGGCGATAGTTCTTCTTGCTCTTGTACTTGTAGACGATAATCTTCTCGCCCTTGACCTGGCCCAGCACCTTGCCGGAAACCTCTGCGCCCTCGATATAGGGCGTGCCCGCCTTGATTTCCTCCCCGCCAATCATCAGAACGGGAAAGGAAACGGCATCGTCCACCTGATTGTTCAGCTTCTCCACATAGATCACGTCGCCTTCGCTGACGCGATACTGCTTGCCGCCAGTCGCGATTATTGCGTACACTTGCAGCACCTCCCATAAAAACTCGCCGGGACGCTGCGGTATCTTTCAACCCCGAGGCTGCGCAAGCACATTAAGCCCCTCCCGAGCGGCTAATATTTAATCTACCATAGGCATGAAGAGGTGTCAAGCAAAAAAACAGTTTTCCCGGGGGTTCCCGGAGCGATTTCCGGGATTTCCGAGAATCTAATCACCAGGCGGACTGTTACTTGTGCCGTGTGCTGCGCTGTCTGCGCACGGGCTGCGGCTGTTCCTTTTCAAGGGGCGCCTTGCCCTGCAACTGGAACAGCTCGTCCCGGTACTTGGCCGCCTTCTCAAAATCCAGATCACCTGCTGCCGACAGCATCTTATCCTCCAGCGCAGCGATCAGAGAAGCTTTCTCCTCCTCCGTCAGTCTGCCGCCGTACTGTTCTTCAGTCTGTGCCTCGATCTCTATCAGGGCACGGACAGCGCTGTTGATGGTTTCCGGCGTGATGCCATGCGCCTGATTAAAAGCGCGTTGTATATCGCGGCGGCGACTTGTTTCACCGATGGCACGCATCATGCTGTCCGTAGGCTGATCTGCGTACATGATGACCCGTCCTTCGGTATTGCGGGCGGCGCGCCCAATGGTCTGCACCAGGCTGGTCTCACTACGCAGGAAACCCTCCTTGTCGGCATCCAAAATGGCCACCAGCGCCACTTCAGGGATATCTAACCCCTCTCTAAGCAGATTGATCCCCACCAGAACGTCATATAATCCCAATCTGAGGTCACGTATCAACACCATGCGTTCCATGGTCTTGATGTCGCTGTGCAGGTAGCGGACACGGATACCGTTCTCGCGCAGGTAGTCCGTCAGCCGTTCAGCCATGGCCTTGGTGAGCGTGGTCACCAGCACGCGGAAGCCCTGTTCCGTCACAGCATGTATTTCATCCAGCAGGTCATCCACCTGTCCTGTGGCAGGCCGCACAATGATCTCGGGGTCCAGCAGGCCGGTGGGGCGGATTAGCTGTTCCACCGTTTGCTGCGACTGCTCGGCCTCATAGGGGCCCGGAGTGGCCGACACAAAGGTGACCTGGGGAATGCGCTTCTTAAACTCATCAAAGGTAAGCGGACGGTTGTCAAAGGCGGAGGGCAGCCGGAAACCGTAATCCACCAGGGCGGTTTTGCGCGCGTAATCCCCGGCATACATGCCCCGGATTTGGGGAATGGTCACATGGCTTTCATCAATAAAGCAGATAAA
>JAAZBR010000254.1 GCA_012513735.1 Clostridiales bacterium
CAGGAACTCGCCGGAGGGCGTCTCGTTCCAGGGCTGCTGCCGTGTAGGCAGGCCCGTGGAAATAATCAGCGTGGTAAACAGCTTGCCTTCCTTAAAGATGTACATCTCCTGTTTCAGCTTGTCGATAAGCACGCGAAAGTCAGTGCGCGGCGTCACGGTTTCCAGCACGCTGGTCTCCACATATCCCCGAATCAGATCGTCTGTGTCGCCATACCCGCGGCGGGAGCGGTTGTCCGGCCCATAGCTTGAGTTGAAGGCCTCCACCAGGCTCCAGCCATCGTCCCGGGTTTCCAGGATATGCACTCCCTGGGATACGTAGGTGATTTCCCCCACGATGTTATCGCGCTTGCTGTCTTTGTCGGGTGTTTTGCGCAGCTTATAGGTTTCCCGCTGATCACGGCCCTTGAGCACGGTGATGGGCTGCATCATGACCTTCCAAATCAGGTCCTCATCCCAATCCCCCACTGGCATGGTCCAGTAGCTACTGCCCACTTTCTCCTGAGGGACATCCTCCTTGGTAGGCATCTGGTAAGGCGGCATGGTGGCCTGAGGCGCCGCCTGCGCAGTCGGCTGTTCCGGGAGCTGATCTTCGTTCTGCGGCAGTTGCGCGATGGATGCCCCCTCCACCTGAACCAGCACCTGGTACAGATTGCTGGTGTAGCCCTCTTCGTCTGTCAGCATCAGGGACAGGGTGCGCTGTCCCCCCTCCACCGGCTGCCCCTGCAGGGTGCCGTTCCAGGGAATGATCAGCGCGCCGGCCGGTACCCGTTCATGCAGTATTTCCTTGTTCTGCCCCCCTTGCAACAGCATCAGGCGCAGGGTACCGGGCATATTGGCTGTAGCTGCAATGGCCCACTCCTGATCCGGTTTTAAGACGGGGTCGGAAATACGCACGCTGCTCAACTGCGGGCTGATGGCGCCTACCTGCAGGGCAGCCTTCACCGTTTCGCCATCCTTGTGCAGGCGCAGCTTGTAGCTGCCCGGGGGCACCGGCTTTCCTGCCGCCGCATGTCCATCCCAGAATACGCTGTTATAGCCTGCCTGAACTGCCAGCTGTTCGCTTATCACCGCCACGGCCAGGCCGTCCTGTGACTCCAGCGTCATGTTGATAACGCCTGCAGAAGGTGAGGTAAAGCTGATACGCACCGTTTTGCCGGGACGTAGCATCTCGGGCATATCCTGAAAGGCTAGCTGTTCCCCCGTTGCCAGCGAATGGGTACCCAGCAGAGAAATAAGCAGCAAAATGCCAAGGAGCAGCGCAGGCAACCGTCGATGACTCATACATCCTCCATGTTCTGTGGAAACAAACAGCCTGTTGCATCATAGCAAAGTGAATTGTTACAATCAAGACATCGTCGGTTAATACATTGTAAACATCCGAGGATTGTCCTATACTCCTGGCAATAAACGAGTGAGGAGGTATTATGCCAGATACCATGCAAAGGGTCTGGGACGCGCTGAGTACCCTTCGAACCCCTTTCTCGTTGGATGAATATGCACTACACAACCAGGTGGCTGGCGCGTTGCGCCAGGCCGGCCTGCATCCTGTGCACGAACAGCAGCTGATGCCCCGCTGCCGGATCGATTTTCTGGTGGACGGCATCGGCATTGAAGTGAAGCGCGGACGCCCCAATCGCAGTGCGCTGATCAAGCAGGTTGAACGATACCTGTCCAGCGAGCTGGTGGATGGCATTGTGCTTGTCTGTGAGCAGGGGCTGACACTTCCCGATACCCTAAGCGGGAAGCCCTGCCGGGTGCTGAGCCTGCGCAGGCTGTGGGGGCTGGCAACCCCCGGGGGTCTGCCGGGCAAGGATAATGCCCTTCCTCCGCAGCCGGCAGAATCCAGGGGCGCTCAGGCATCTGAAGAGCAGCCCGCGCCAATGGCGCCCAGTGATACAGGTGCGCTGCCAACATACCTGCGGGACATCCCTTCTGCCGGCCCCTATTACGGCACCCTCAGCTACAACC
>JAAZBR010000255.1 GCA_012513735.1 Clostridiales bacterium
CGTTGTAGCTCATCACCAAGCGGGATACGTCGCCAGCTTCCACAACAGGGTTGGGCAAAGCGGTCTTTGTCCAGTCAATGGGTGTGGGGATCTCTTTCACGGCCACAAGGCCCATCTCAAACCACAGGTCGGAGCTGTCGCCGCCATCTTGGTGCACTTCGGCCGCCAGCAGATTGGCTCCCTCCTTGAGGCCTTTGATGTCCTCAAGGGCAATCACAAAGGTCTCTTCCTTAGGCTTGAACTTGGCCTTGGTGTTGTAGTCGACATCGCCCTCGGCAATACCGGCGCGGAACAGCTCTTCGCCGTTGAGGTAGACAACAGCGCCATCATCCACATGAACATAAACTTCCAGGCCTAGATAACCTTCCAGGCTGGGGGCGTCAAAGCTGGTGACCATATAGGTGGTCATGTGCTTGTTGTCCTCATCCGGTCCAAAGCCTACCTCTGTGGCCAGGGGCAGGGTGGGGTCCGTTTCAGAGACATCGTCTCCAAAGCCCAGGGGGGCGGGGCCTTTTTTCCAGGCGGCAGTGTCGGGGGCGGCAGCCCAACCGGCGCCCAGGTCCTTGCCGTCATCCAGATAGGACCATTCCACATTGCGTGCCAGCACTTCCAGGCGGCCTGGCTGTTCAGCCAGGGACACCGCAGCAAATGCCAGCAGCACGACAAGCGCCATCAGCGCAAGGGTCTTCAGGCTTTTCTTCATCTTCTTTCTCTCCTCCGCATTCGTAGGGATATTCCTAATTATTCTTGCTCCTCCAAGGTAAAATCCGTGTGGAAATAAGATGAGGTGCGGGTAAAACCGCTTTTGGGTTACACAAAACCGCTGCCCAAAGAACAGCGGTTCAGACTGTCAAAAAACCCCAGACACTGGGTGAGGAGAGGTGTTGAAGAAAGCACACCCGCAAGCTCAATCGTCGTCAGGCTTCCTCGCGTTGCTCGTCGCCTGCCTTGTTTCGCTTGATGCTTCCGGTTGCCTTCATCCATCACAGGCAGCAGCAGCCTCCGTCATCTATGCTGCGCCACAGCCTCAGCAGTGTGGCACCTCCACCACCTTGATCAGGTTGGTTTTTCCGCTGATGGCCAGGGGCACGCCGGCAGTCATCACCACCAGATCCCCCTCCTGCACATAGCCGGCTTTCCGGGTGGCATTCACCGCTTGGTCAAACAGCACGTCTGTCACCCGTTCCTCCCCGATGGTGATGGGGGTCACGCCCCAAGACAGGCTGAGCTGCCTGTAGGTGGCCGCATCCGGCGTGCAGGCGATGATCGGAATACCCGAACGGAAGCGACTGATCATCTTGGCGGTGGTGCCCGACTTGGTCACGGTCACAATGGCCTTGGCGCTCATGTTGTAGGCGATCAGGCAGGTGGCGTGGCTGATGGCATCAGTGATGTTCAGGCTGCTCTCCGCCATATCATGGTCGAAGAAGCGCTTGCGGTAGTTGATGTCATCCTCGGCTCGCACGGCGATACGGGCCATGGTGCGCACGGCCTCCACCGGATGCTTGCCGCTGGCCGTTTCACCGGACAACATGATAGCGCTGGTGCCGTCATAGATGGCGTTGGCTACGTCGGTGATCTCCGCCCGGGTGGGGCGCGGATTGTTAACCATGCTCTCCAGCATCTGGGTGGCGGTAATCACCTGCCGCCCCGCCATGGAAGCCTCCTTGATGATACGCTTCTGA
>JAAZBR010000256.1 GCA_012513735.1 Clostridiales bacterium
GCATTTGGTAGATGTACTGAAGCTCCATCTCAAACTGCGTATCCTGGCAATGCAGGCGGGCACGAAGGTCGTCAATAAACCCCTGGGGCAATGTGAGGGGCGCCGCATAGTTGACAGAGTACAGGCGATACTCCTCGTCCACCGCAAACACATCATGCCGTATGTGCAGGTGTCTGCGCGCCTGATTGGCCAGGTCGCTTTCAACCCGGCCGTCATAGAAGGCGGCGTTGGCAGGGGCAATGCCCAGAAAGAAAAAACGGTTATCCTGGGAAAGGCGCATGATATCCACCTTTGTGAGTGTGGCGCTCATCAAACTGCTCTCACTGCCTTCCAGGATATCGCTGTTTGCTTGTGTTTCTGCAGGCAGGCATTCGAGGGCCTGCCGCAGGTTTTCCGTGTATAGCAGTCTGCCCAGCGCTTCCCGGGATGTAAAGAAGGCGGGGAGTTGATCCCGCTGGAAGCAGAAATGTGCCGGGCTGACATGGCCGTTCATGCCTCCCGGATTGGTGAAGGCAAACAAGGCCTGCTCATACGCCTGCCGCATGTCTGCATCTTCTGGCTGTCCTTCGCTGCGGGACTGACCGAGTTGGTACTCTAACATCAGCAACCGGGCGATGCCGGGAACCTCATTCAAAAACAGTCGGCTGGTCAGGTAACGGTCAAACTGATGCTGATTCTGAAAGACTTCCGGGTTCCTTTGGGGAATGCGCCGGTAATCCCCTTCCTGAGCCAGTGTGAGGGCGGCCTGGTAAATGCTGTCATAGTCGCTGCGGAAAGATGTTGCCCGCATGGTAGGCAGGTAGGGCCGATCATAGTTTTTGTAGTAGAGCTCGATGGCGTTGGCGATCAGATTGTTTAGCAAACCACGATTGAAGGCATCCTCGTATAGGCTGACGTAAAGATCTTCCAGTGTATGGCTGTTCTCACGCAGACGAAGCATCACGTTCCTGTCGTAAAAGCGGAAGGCCACGCGCAGCCGCTGGTTATCCTCCATAGCAGACAACCTATCCATCAGTGGCCGGTTGATGCGAGGGTTCTGAGCGCTGGGGGTCTCGGGAAAACGTTTGTAAAACTGGGGGCTGTCATAGCTTTCTGTGATTTCATCCGGCAGCGCTTGCGGATGAAGCCGGAGGATCCGCATCAGGGACAGCGACTCCCGGCCGATCAGGAACAAGCCGATTGCTGCAAGGATTACGGCAGCGCCGGTTCTAATGAGGCGCCGTGCGCGGGTATGCTTATCCAGGGCGAAGGTGATCTCGTTCCAAAGCTCCCTTTTTTCCAGCAGCAGGTCAACCTGCTGGCCGTATAGCCCGGCATCCTGCAGGGTCAGGATGTCGTCTGCCTGGTGAAGTGCCGTGTCTACATCAGCTGGCGCTATGCCCAACGACCGGGAGATGGTATCCTCATCAAGCCCTCCTATATGATGCAGGGCCCACACGGCTCTTGCAGGCAGATCCATTGACGCAAAGCCTGAAGGTATCGCAAGGTCGCTTTCAGGCGAGACATGGCGTCCCCGAAGCTGACGATACAGCCGGCGGAGGATGGCGATTGTAGCGGCAGGCTTTCGCACAGGCCTCATCCCTGCCCATCGGTGCGCCTGCATCGAGGCATCATAGGCACGTGAGGCATTGAGCGTGCCGGCCAGCGCAAGGGCCATGGCCGGGCGGCGTGATTCTAGGTAGATGGGCTGATAGCGCTCACTGGGACCTGCTGATTGGGCTCTTTTGCACAAAAGGTCCGGCCTCCTATCAAAATGCTTGTGTTGTGTTAATATGTTCATTATATCACGGATGATATTCGAACAAAAGGAGAAACGATGCTGTCAAGGCGCAGAAAAGATTTGA
>JAAZBR010000257.1 GCA_012513735.1 Clostridiales bacterium
AGATCAGTAGGTGATCGCGCAGATGATGCCGCCCATGTTGTCGCTGGAGATGATATGGCTCTGGCCGCCGGATGGGATCAGTAGCTCGCCGTTCTCATCGCCGCCCTCCTGGCGGAAGATCTCGTACTTCAGCACCCCATCCTGATAGACGGCGATGTGCTGCTGCTCAATCAGATACTCGATGTACTCCTCCAGACAATAGCCCTTATGCTCCATCACAAAGGCATGGGGAATGCCCACATAGCGGTAGGCATCCAGGTTGGTCAGGTTGATGCCCGTTTTGTAGGATTTGTCCACCGTGTCGGCCGTGGGGTAGCCCATCACAGGGAAGCGGAACACGTAGCCATACTTCCAGGCATTCTCAACCAACCATTTGGCCTGGTCCGTATCCTGGAATCGGGCGGTGTTGAGCACCGGGTCGTTGGCCGAATAGGCGTCAATGGATACCGACTGCCCGCTCTGATAATCACTTGTGCCGGGATAGGACACGGTCTTGCGCACCTGCTCGGTCAGCGCATCCCCTGTCAGACGGTCGGTGTATTTTGTCGTTTCCTTATCCCAGTGCTCGGTCTGGGTAGCCATGCTTCGGAACCCTTCACGGATTAGAAAGTATTCAAGCCCGGCTTCCTTGGCGCCGGCAATCATTTGATCCAGCGCGGTGGCAGCCTCCGGGAAGATGGATACCGCACGGCCCGTGGTGGGCACCCGGCGTTTGGTATGATCCATAATGCTGACAATATTGGCCTCCGCCGCCGCAAAGTCCGCCGGCAGGGGATGCCAGCGGTTAACCACCATCAGGCTGCCGCTGAGCAACTCGGTGCGGGTATAGGGAATTGTATCCTCTCCCCGTACCGGGATACCCTTCAGACTGAGGACGTCCACGCCGGTGGCAGCCGCCTCTGGCCAGGCGACAGCAGCAGCCGCGGCCTCGGCCCGCTGCTGCAGCACCTGCTTATTGTACTCCTCCACCATTTTGTTGTTGGCCTCAATAACCTGGCGCTGCTGTTCCTCCGCCTCACGCTGCTGCGCCTCCACACGTCCCTTGCTATAGGAGTCCAACAGCAAATAGCCCGTAAGAAGCAGCACAAACAGCACCAGCAGAATGATCATAACCCTGACCAGCTTGCGGTAGGGATCAGCCTTCTGTACGTTTGACATTTTCTTCATCCTTTCGCTCGTGCCGGGGCAAGCGGCACGCCGCCTCGTCTCGCCGTGCAGCCCCATGATAACCCGGCGGCTGCAAACCCGCACGATGGATTGTCCTTCGCTTCAACATATAACAGAAATGTGACAATATGTCAACGATTCCTTAACGATGCGCGGGTTCTGAGGGCTATTCTCGCGGATACCGAAGTCAGGACTCCGCTTCCAACAGAGGCGCCAAAGTAGCGGCGGCCTCTGCCTCATCATTTCCCTCTGTCACCAGCACATAGCGCCGCAGAGACTGCCGACCAACGGACAACAGTCCCAGCAGAGACTTGCCGTTGATGCTACCATGCTCATATTCCAGCAGAATGCGGCAGTCAAAGCCGTTGGCAACACGCACCAAACGGCCTGCTCGCTCCCGCGTCATGGGCAGGCTGCCCGCAATCAGTACCTCCTGTCGAATCATACAGGCCCTCCCTATTCTGTTATTTCAGGCGCCTCCAGCGCCTCAGCTATCTCAAGGATCCGACGCATGCGATGCTGCACACCCGATTTTCCAAGGGACGGTGCGCACAGCGCTCCCAGCCCCTCCAGGCTGACATCCGGATGGCTAAGCCGCAGCCGCGCAATCGCTTCCAGCTCTTTAGGCAATGCAGTCAGGCCCTTGGCAAGGGAAATCCGCGTGATGGCCTGCACCTGCCGCTGAGCAGCGGATAGCTGCTTTTGCATATTGGCGTGATCGCAGTTGGTGGCACGGGTGACCGCCTGGTGCAGGCTGCCCGCTGCCCGGATGTTTTCCAGCTCCAGCATGGCGCGGCTGGCGCCCATCATGCCCAGCAGATTGGACAGCGCATCCCCCCGGCGCACATAAACCACCTCACTGCCCCGCCGCATGGTGCGCAGTGCCGAAACGCCTTCCTGCTCCAGCAGGCGGTGCAGAAAGGCGGCACGGGCACCATCGGTCAGCACAAACTCCGCCCGGATGCCCTTTTGAGGGTGCTGCACGCTACCGCATGCCAGAAAGGCGCCCCGAATCCACGCGCGGCGGCAGCAGATGCGGCGCATCACCCGCCGAGGCAGGCTGGGCATGCGGTCGGGCGCTCTGTCCGGGTTCAGGGCGTGCATCAGCGCACGGCTATTCTCCGGCGACAGGCGCAATCGATATTGCCGCATCCCGCCAAAGCGGTCGACGCGGCTGACACGGGGCTGCCCCTGCAATTGGTAACGCTGTCTCAGCAGAAGAAAAATACGCTTCAAAACGCTGGCTGACAACGTCTCATACTGTACCTGTGTGCGGCCGCCGCCCAATAGCGCCAAAGAGGCACTACAGGCGGTCAGGGCGTTGAGCTCCGCTGTCATACAGCAGGTTTTCTCCAGCGGCAGCGCGGCCAACTCCTGTTTAACAGCCGCTGAAAAACTCACGCTTCAGGCGCGCGGATGATCCTCACCTCAGGCTCCAGCCGAACGCCAAACATCTCCTCCACAGTGTCCTGCACATGGCCTACCAGCTCCATAAAATCGCGGGAAGTGGCATCGCCCAGGTTGATCAAAAACCCGGCGTGCAACTCGCTGACCTGGGCATCCCCCACTCGATAGCCCTTCAGCCCGGCTTGCTCAATCAAAGCGCCCGCGAAGTGCCCCTCAGGCCGCTTGAAAAAGCTGCCCGCGCTGGGATAGGTAAGAGGCTGCCGCTCCCGCCGCTGGGCCTGGTTTTCATCGATACGCTGACGGATCACGGCCATATCGGCCGGGACCAGCTCCATGGTGACAGAGAGCACGGTATACCCCTCCCGCATCATGCGGCTGGAGCGATAGCTGTAGCCGATTTCGTCCTTGTTAAGGCGCACGGGTTCTCCCTCGGGGCTTAGGCAATCAACAAAGCTGACCACCCGAGACATTTCGCCGCCATAGGCGCCACAGTTCATCAGCGCGGCACCGCCGGCAGAGGCCGGAATGCCAATGGCAAACTCAAGCCCCGTCAGGCCATTGTCGGCCGCCAGGCGTGACAGCGCCATCAGCGAAGCGCCGGCCTGGGCCGTGAGCGTGGTGCCCTCCAGACTAACCTGGGCAAACTGGTCGCCAAAGTGTATCACCAGGCCCTCAAATCCATGGTCATCAATCAGCAGGTTGGAACCCTTTCCAATCATCAGCGTGGGCACATTGTGCTGCCGGGCAAGCCTGAGGGCCAGCGCCACCTCCTGCTCGTTCCGGGCTTCCAGCAGCAGGCTGGCCGGTCCGCCGCACTTGATGGTGGTATAGTTTTTCAGGATAGATTCCCGCGCCAGCGCTTCCTGGGGCAGCGCCTCTGCCAGAGCTTCCATATGGTTGTCGTTCATGCTTCCTCCGTGACATTCTGTCAGGGCGATTATAGCACCCGCGCCGACTTTATGTCAAAGCAGAGCAAGGGGTGTCAATGCTATGCAAAAAGAAAGCCACCGCCAGCAGATCGGCACACCCGCCGGGGCTGATGCGGCGATCCGTCATCTGGCGGCAAAAGTCCGTCAGGTAACCTGCGGGTATTTCCGTGTCCAGCAACGCCCGGGCGCCTTGCTGCATGAAGCGCAGCCCCTCCTCCCCCGCACGGTAGAGCACATTGGTGTCCTGTACACGCACCATCAGCGCCAGCAGCGCACGCAGGCCTGCCCGGTCGGGGCTGGGATCGCTGTTTAATAGTGGCAGCACTGCCAGCGCGCTGGGGAACCCCAGCGCTGCCTCCCCCCGCACCCCCGGCACGCCATAGCGTCTGTTGGCCTGCTGTCCGTGGCTGTCACCGGGGGCATCCTGCAGGGAGGGAGCGGCAATTTGTCCCGCCAGGGCACAGAGATCGGCTGCCGCGCAATCAGGCCCCAACCTGCCGGCCGCCGCGCTGAGGATACCCAGAGAGAATATCAGCCCCCTGTGGGTGTTGACGCCCCCGGTGGCCTGCAGCATAGCCTGTTCTGCTTCCAGCCCCAGGGGACGCAGAGCCGTGAGCAACGCATCGGCAGCCAAGTCGATGTCCGCCCCCAGCCTGGCGCAGTGGGCAAAATAGGGCTGCAGCGACAGCGCGCTGTCCAGGTAGCTGTAAAAGTCCATGTCACTGTGGGCACCGCTGTCAAAGCGATCCACCAGGCCGGGCTTTGGGCTGATAGAAACCTCATACAGCAGGCTGCGCAGAGCGAGGCGCCCGATGCGATCAGGCCAGGGCTCCCGCAGGGCCAGCCTATGCACTACCCGCAGAAAGGCTGCCTGAGTATCGTGGGCAGAATGCACCTTGCCCACGATACACGGGCTGCCCGGCCGGGCTCCGCACACCACGCAGGCACGGGGCTGCAAATGAAGCCCTTCCCGGTCTAAGGGCTGGCCTTCTGCATCCAGCACGTCGATATCCAGCAGCAGCCCACCGGGATGATCCTCTTCAAAGGCCGCCGCCAGCCGCTTTCCGGCCTGCGCATCCTGCAGGACATAGTGACGGGCCGGCCCATCGGCATCCCGGGCGCACAACACCGGCGTCAGGGCACAGCCCTCCTGCTTAAAGCACTGCTGCACCCGGGCACACAGCGCCTCAAAGGCATCCAAAAATCTGCCATCCCGCCGCAGGGAAAGGGGCACCCGCAGCGTGATGCTGAGCAGCGCCTGCCCATGGGCGCGCACCAGCGCCTGCCGGGTATGCCAGCGCAGCTCGCGCGCCAGCAGAACGGGGCTTTGCATCACATCCTCCAACGAAACCTGCTTTTGTAAAAAGTGTACCATTGCCCTCCAAGCGGCGCAAGCGCCTTGACGCTGCTTCATGCCTTGTGCTACTGTTCATTGTGATGCAAAACGCCTGTGCGCGGGAACGGAGGGCACATGACAAGAGAAACAGCATTGCAATTGTTGCAACAATACAATCAGGAAGAATACCATCTGCGCCACGCATTGACGGTGGAAGCTGTCATGCGTTATTTCGCTAAGGAACAGGGTTATGGCGAGGAGACCGATTTCTGGGGTCTGGTAGGGCTGCTGCATGACATTGACTTTGAGCAATACCCGGATCAGCACTGTGTGGCCGCCGCGCGCATTTTGCGGGAGGCTGGGGCCGATGACCGGTTGATCCACGCTGTCACCAGCCATGCCTGGGGGCATGCGGAGGGCCTGCCGGAGCCGGAGCATCCCTTGGAGAAGCTGCTCTACGGCGCCGATGAACTGACCGGGTTGGTATTCGCAGCCACGCTGATGCGCCCTTCCCGCTCCACCCAGGACATGGAGCTGAAGTCGCTGAAAAAGAAGTTTAAGGACAAGGCCTTTGCCGCAGGATGCTCCCGGGACGTGATCCAGCAGGGAGCGGACATGTTAGGCTGGCCGCTGGATGAGCTGATGCAGAAGACACTGGATGCCATGCGGCAAAGCGAAGCGGCTGTTGCCAAGGAGCTGGCCAGCCTGACGGGAGAGAACGCATGATGCCTCAAACAAAACCCGGTCGTCAGCTTTCCTTCAGCATCCTTTCTATGATGCTGGCGCTGTTGCTGTGCCTGCCCCTAACCCTGCCTGCACTGGGTCAAAGCTTTACCGTGGTTGCAGAAACCGCCATACCCGGCCCAACGCCGCTGGTACCGCTCAAGACGCCGGTGCCCTTTGAAAGCTATCCGTCCACGGATGCCGACGGGTTTTTAACGGCGCCGCTGGAGAAGGACGGTCCCGCCTATATCTATGCCAATGAAGAGGTGGGGCGCTGGCTGTATGTTTCCACCGACCTGAGGGTGGAAATCGAGCGCCGCCTGTGGCGGGATGCCAAGAAACGGGCCTATTTCTACTTTATTTCCGATATTCGCTTCAAGGGTGACCAGCACTTCCGCGCCTACAACAAAAATCCGGAGAAGCCTGAGCGGGGCACCGACAAGCCGGAGAACATCGCCAAGCAGCACAACCTGGTGTACGCCCAGAATGGCGACCTGTTCACCTGGCGGGTCAGCAAGAAGAAGTACCCGGGCATTATCATCCGCAACGGCAA
>JAAZBR010000031.1 GCA_012513735.1 Clostridiales bacterium
CGCCTCCCACAACGAGTGGGCGGACGCGGGCGTGGCGCACCAGAAAGCCAAGTACCCCAACATGACCCTCCTTGAAAGCGAACCCCGCGTTGAATCCGAAGACAACGGCGACGTGGCCTACAACAAGGCCAAGGAGCTGTTAAAGAAGTATCCCGACCTGAAGGGTATCATGGGCACTTCCTCTTATGATGCTCCCGGTGTGGCCCGTGCCATTGAAGAGCTGGGCTTGGTGGGCAAGGTGTTCACCTCCGGTACCGGCATGCCTGCGGATAACAAGGCGCTGCTGGAGAGCGGCTCCGTCAAGTCCCTCACCCTATGGGATCCCGCGTTGGCCGGCAAGGCCATGATCGCCCTGGCGGTCAAGGTGCTCAACGGTGATGTCATTGAAGGCACTGTTGACCTGGGTGTGGAAGGCTACACGGAAATGACCTTCAAGCCGGGCAGCACCACCGTGCTGGAAGGCAAGGGCTGGATTGTCATCAACAAGGACAATGTGGACAGCTTCGGCTTCTGATCCGGCATTATGATGTAATAACACGTAACCGGGCTGCCGCCGGTTGATCCGGCGGCGGCCCGCCCCTGTTCTGTGGTATAGCAGGGTAGGTATGAAGCAGGGAGGCACGCATGGCAGACAGCTTGCTCAAAGCGGTGGATATCCATAAGTCCTTTGCGGGCGTACACGCGCTCAAGGGTGTATCGCTGGAGATACAGCCCGGTGAAATCCACTGCCTGGCAGGGGAAAATGGCTGCGGGAAATCCACCCTTATCAAGGTGATTTCGGGCGTTCATGCGCCCGACAGCGGCTGCATTGAGTTTGATGGCAAGCGGTTGGAGAAGATCACCCCCATTGATGCCATCATGTTGGGTATCCAGGTGATTTACCAGGATTTCTCGGTTTTCCCCAACTTGACGGTGATGGAAAACCTGGCGCTCAACACTGAGCTGGCGCAGAACCACAAGGTGGTCAGTTGGAAGCGCATGCGCCGCATTGCCCAAGAGGCAGTGGCCAAGATCAACTTCGATGTCGACCTGGATGCCCTGGTGGCTACCCTCAGCGTGGCGCAGAAGCAGATGGTGGCTATTAGCCGGGCGCTGATGTTCAATGCCCGCCTGATTATCATGGATGAGCCTACCACCGCGCTGACGCGCAAGGAGGTGCAGGCGCTGTTCAAGGTGATCATGCAGCTCAAGAGCCAGGGCATCTCCATCCTGTTTGTCAGCCACAAGCTGGATGAGGTGTTTGAAATCTCCGACCGGTTCACCATCTTCCGCAATGGCGAGCTGGTGAAGACCGGGCTGACCAGCGAATTGGACAGCGCGGGGTTTACTTACTATATGACCGGGCGTGAGTTCACGGAGAAGAAGTTCATCCCCGAAACAATAGGGGAACAACCCCTTTTGGAGCTGAAAGGCCTGGGCATGGAGGGTGCCTTTGAAGATGTCAGCTTTAAGCTGCATGCGGGAGAGATCATCGGCATTACCGGGCTGCTGGACTCCGGGCGCAGCGAGCTGGCGCTGGCCCTCTTTGGCATCCGTAAGGCGGACAAAGGCGATATCCTGATCAAGGGCAAAAAGGTTGATATCGGAAGCCCCAGGCAGGCCATTGACAGCCAGTTGGGCCTGGTGCCGGAGGATCGGCTGACCGAAGGGCTGTTTCTGCCCCAGAGCATTGCGGACAACGTGATCATTGCGGAGATCGACCGCCTGGCCAATGGGTTAAGCGTGGTGGACAGGGACAAGCGTGCCCAGGAAGTGGACAACCTGGTCAGGCGCTTTGCCATCGCCACTCCGGATTCCAACAACGCTGCGCAGACCCTTTCGGGCGGTAACCAGCAGCGGGTGGTGCTGGCCAAATGGCTGGCCTGCAACCTGGACGTGCTGGTTTTGAACGGCCCCACAGTGGGCGTGGACATCGGGTCCAAACATGACATCCACGCGATTTTGCAGGATTTGGCCTGCCAGGGCATGGGCATCATCATCATTTCCGATGACCTACCTGAGGTGACACAGAACTGCTCCCGCGTGATTGTGCTGAAGGGCGGCCGCATCGTGAAGGAACTGAGCGCCCAGGAAGCGGACGAGCGGCAGATCCTGTCGCATATGATGTGAGGGAAGAGCCATGCAAAAAAGACTCAAACAGCTAACCCGCCGCAACGAACCTTATGTGTTCCTTGTGCTGTTGGCGCTGTGCGTGCTGATTGAGGTGCGCTCGGGCCAGTTCTTTACCGCCAATAACTTGGTGGATATTGCCTCTGCAATGGTTGTGCCAGGTCTGTTCGCCGTGGGCACCTTCATGGTAATTGTGTCTGGCGGCATCGACGTATCCTTCCCCGCGCTGGCCTCCCTCACCAGCTATGCCACCACCAAAATTCTGCTGGACGCGGGTTATACGGGGGGCATCTGGCTGCCCATTGTGATGTCGCTGGCCATGGGAGCGCTGTTGGGTGCCTTCAATGGCGTATTCATTGGCTACCTGGGGCTGCCTGCCATGATCGTTACACTGGGCAGTTCCAGCGTGTTTAAGGGCATCATGCAGGGGGCCCTTAACTCTGTGCAGTTGGCCGTGATCCCTGAAGGTATGCAGAGCTTTGGTACCTCCGCCCTTTTTGTGGCCCAGAACCAGGCCAGTGGGCTTACCTCCCGCATGCCCAGCAGCTTTCTGGTGTTTGCGGTCGTGTTGGTGCTGAGCTTCCTGCTGATGCGCTATACTTACTTCGGCCGGGGCATTTATGCCATTGGCGGCAATGAGGTCAGCGCCCACCGCGCCGGATTTAACACCAAGCGCACCAAGTTCCTGCTTTATGTCATTGCGGGTATGATCGCCAGCCTGGCCGGTCTGATCCGCACGTGCATGATGCAGCAGAACCATCCCACTAACATGCTGGGTATGGAGATGAACATCATCGCCGGCGTGGTGCTGGGCGGCACCGCCATCACCGGCGGCGCGGGCTCCCTTACAGGCTGCATGCTGGGTACGCTGCTGATCGTCATCGTGGAGAACTCCATGATCCTGATCGGCATCCCCACCATCTGGAAGAGCG
>JAAZBR010000258.1 GCA_012513735.1 Clostridiales bacterium
CCCCCTGATTGTGGTGAACTGCATCATCCTGGCCCGTGCGGAGGCTTTCGCCAGCAAAAACGGTGTGCTGGCCAGCGCCATGGATGGCATTGGTATGGGCATAGGATTTACGCTGGCCATGCTGCTAATGGGTGCAGTGCGCGAGATCCTGGGCAACGGCACCATCTTCGGTGCCCAGGTACTTGGTGCTGGGTTTGAACCGGTACTGCTGTTTATTCTGGCGCCCGGCGGCTTCTTGGCCTATGGCTTGCTGCTGGGTATCATCAATGCCATCGGCAACAGGCGCGAGGCCAAGAAAGCAATCAAGGGAGGTGAAGCAGCATGAGACTGGCTGATATTGGCGTTTTCCTGTTCTTCATCAATGCCGCTTTCAGCAACAACATGATCTTTTCCCGCTTCCTGGGCAATTGTCCCTATCTGGGGGTGTCCAACAAGCTGGAAACGGCTACCGGTATGGGTGTTGCAGTGGTGTTTGTCATGGGCATCGCCTCGCTGTTCTGCTATCTTAGTTATGCCTACATTCTGGTACCGCTGGGGCTGCAATACCTGGATACGATCACCTTCATTCTGATCATCGCCGCCCTTGTACAGTTGGTGGAGATGTTCATGAAGAAGTCGCTGCCGGCGCTTTACAGTGCGCTGGGCATCTACCTGCCCCTGATTACCACCAACTGCGCCGTGCTGGGGGTGGCCCTGATCAACATGCGCAGCGGATACAACCTGATCGAATCCGTGCTCAGCGGCGTGTTTGGCGCCGTTGGTTTCCTGATGGCCATCGTGCTGATGGCGGGTATCCGCGAACGCCTGGAAAGCTCGGACATCCCCAAGGCCTTCAAGGGTTTCCCCATCAGCCTGATTATTGCCGGCTTTATGTCCGTAGCCTTCCTGGGCTTTGCGGGCCTTGTCAAGTAAGGAGTTACGATGAGTACGACAGCAATCCTGTATGCAGTGGGTGTTCTGGGGGGGCTTGGCATTCTCTTTGGCGTGCTGCTCTCAGTTGCCGACAAGTTTTTTGCTGTGCCGGTGGATGAGCGTATCACCCTGGTGCGCGAGGCAGTGGCAGGGGCCAACTGCGGTGTTTGTGGCTATCCGGGCTGCGATGCATTCTCTGAGGCAGTTGTGCGGGGCGAAGCGCCTGTGAATGGCTGCACGCCGGGTGGTTCAAAATCTGCTGCAGCACTGGCGCAGATCATGGGTGTGAACAGTGTTTCGGTGGAAGAACCTGTTGTGGCGCGCCTTCTGTGCCAGGGAGGGGACGGCATTGCCAAGGACCGGTTCGTCTATCAGGGCATCAGCAGCTGCGCTCAGGCCATGTCCCTGTCCAGCGGGCCCAAGATGTGCCCGTCGGCCTGCGTTGGCCTGGGGGATTGTGGCAGGGCGTGTAAGTTTGATGCCATCAGCTATGTCAACGGCCTGTGTGTGATCGATCCCAATAAGTGCACGGCCTGCGGCGCCTGTGTGAAGGCGTGTCCCAATCACCTGATCAAGCTGCTGCCCCGGGCGGCTACTGTTACGGTGCGGTGCAGCAACACCCAGCCCGGCAAGCTGGTCAACAAGGCCTGCGATCATGGCTGCATCGGTTGCAAGCTGTGCGAGAAAGCCTGTGAACATGATGCCATTCACGTGAACGACAGTCTGGCGGTCATTGACACGGATAAATGCATCCGCTGTGAAGCCTGCGTTGCGGCCTGCCCGAAGAAGTGCATCACGCTGAGCGCCTGACACGCCTCCACATGCAACAAGGCGTCGTCTACGGGCGACGTCTTTTGTGTGTTAGTTACACAGCTTGTACCTGGCGTGAAAGCACGCTCACCCTTGATAAACCATGTCAAAGCGGGTACAATACATGCCATAGAACAAAGCAACAGGGAGGTTGTCACCATGTATCAGGATATCATTGATACGGCAAGAGAGAAGATGGAGAAAACGCGAGAAGTGTTCAAGCGGGATATGCAATCCCTGCGCGCCGGCCGTGCAAACCCCCAGCTGTTGGATCGTATTATGGTGGACTACTATGGCACCATGACCCCGCTGAACCAGATGGCCAATATTTCTTCCCCGGAGCCCCGGATGCTGACCATCTCGCTGTGGGACACCAAGGCCATCCCGCTGGTGGAAAAAGCCATTCAGAAGAGCGATCTGGGCATGAATCCGGCCAACGACGGCAAGATCATTCGCCTGATTGTGCCGGAGCTTAACGAGGAGCGCCGCAGGGAGCTGAGCAAAAAAGTGGGCCAGGCTGCGGAGGAATCCAAGGTTGCAATACGTTCCATCCGGCGGGATGCTATTGAGCAGATCAAAAAGCTGAAGAAGGACTCCGTGATCACCGAGGACGATCAGCACAAGGGTGAAGAGGAAATGCAGAAGGTCACCGACAATGCGGTCAAGGAAATCGACAAGCTGGCGGCCGAAAAGGAAAAGGAGATCATGGAGATTTGATCTCCCTGGAGGACTGCGTTGCGATGCCCCTGCAACAGGCCCTGGACATCCTGGCGCTGCAGGGAATAACGCCCAGTGTTGTATATACAACTGGCAGAAAACCACAGGGACAGCTTGCCGGCCGGACTGCCCATGTGATGGCTGTGCGCCCGGGCTGTTTAGTAGCGGGCTGGTTCCTTGACGCCGGGCCGAAGGAGACGGATGAGCATAAAGGCTGAATTGCTGCCCCGGCACGTGGCCATCATTATGGATGGAAACGGGCGCTGGGCGAAACAGCATCGCATTGTGGTGGCATTGGGTCACCGCAAAGGCGTGGAGGCGCTGCGCAGCGTGGTGCGGTATGCAAGCGATATCGGTATTCAGGTGCTCAGCATCTTCGCTTTTTCCACTGAGAACTGGAACCGGCCGCAACGTGAGGTTTCCGCGCTGATGGCGCTGATCCTGGAGTTTTTTGCCTCAGAAATTGACGAGTTGCACGGAAATGATGTGCAGATTCGCATCTTGGGCGAGAAATCAGCATTGCCTGATGCCCAGCGGCAGGCTGTGACCGCAGCCGAGGAACGCACAAAAAACAACAAGGGGCTACAGTTAAATATTGCGCTCAACTATGGGGCGCGGGATGAACTGTTGCGCGCAGCGCGGGCATTGGCAAGGGAGGTGCAGTCTGGCACCCTCAAGCCTGAGGAAATCACTGCCTCCCACTTTGAAGCGTATCTTGATACGGCTGGACAGCCGGATGTGGATCTGCTGATCCGCACCAGTGGTGAGATGCGGCTGAGCAACTTTCTGCTATATCAAAATGCCTATGCTGAGCTTTGCTTTCCCAGCGTGTTATGGCCTGACTTTGATCAGCGCCATTTTCAGGAGGCGCTGCAGGCATTTGCGGCGAGGGACAGAAGATTCGGGGGCAGAAACACATGATGACAAGAATTCTCACCGGGATCAGCCTGCTGGCTCTGCTGCTGTTTGCGCTGTGGATGGGCGGCTGGGTGTTTTCCATCCTGTGGATTGCCTGTGTGCTGCTGGCCATGGCGGAGGAGTTTCACCTGCTGTCCGGCGCCGGACACCGCCCTGTGGCGTGGCCAACCTGGCTTGCGCTGATTGTCAGCATTCCCTGTTTTTTGCTGTTTGACGAGAATTCTGCGCTGCCTATCCTGATGGCCATGGTTTTCCTGACCTTTTGCATTGTATGTGCCAGCGTGTTGTTTCGCAGCGAACCCCGGATCGAGGACATGCTGATGTCCCTGTTGCCGCTGCTGTCTATTGCGCTGCCGGGCATGTTCATGCTGGCAATGGGAAGGCTGCCCGAACAGATGTCCCGCCTGTTGCTCACCATCACCTTCTTTGTGCCTGTGATAGGGGATACGTCGGCCTATTTTGTGGGCACCCGCTATGGCAGGGTGAAGTTGATTCCTCTGATCAGTCCCAAGAAGACGGTAGAGGGGGCATTGGGCGGGCTGCTGGGCAGCCTGCTCACCAGTCTTGGGCTGTACCTGATCGCGCTGACGACGGGCATGACTCTGCCTGTCGTCTGGCACTTTGTGCTCATTGGCTTGCTGGGCGGCGTCATCGGTCAACTCGGCGACCTGTTTGCATCCATTGTGAAGCGTCACTGCAATGCCAAGGATTTCGGCACCATCTTTCCCGGCCACGGGGGCATGATGGATCGGCTGGACTCCATTCTCTTTGTAGCGGTATTCGTATACATCTACTACCTGTTAATGCTATAGGAGGATCATGCGCTCCATCACCATTTTAGGCTCTACTGGCTCCATTGGCACGCAGGCGCTCCAGGTGGTCGATCTGCACCCGGAGCGCTTTGCAGTTACTGCCCTCAGCGCGCACGCCAACAGCGACCTGCTGTTTGAGCAGGTCAGGCGCTACCGGCCCAAAATGGCTGCGCTGACCGGTGCATCATCCTGTGAAGTGCCGGCAGATTTGAGTTTTTGCCAGTTCTCCTTCGGTCCTGATGCGCTGGAAAAGCTGGCCCATCATGCGCCGGCAGATGATGTGCTGGTATCGGTCAGCGGTATGGTGGGCCTGCGCAGCGTGCTGGCAGCCCGTAAGACCGGCCGCCGTGTGCTGCTGGCCAACAAGGAGGCGCTGGTGGCAGGTGGACAGCTTGTGATGAGCGCCTGCCCAGGTACCGGGCAGGATGCGACGCTGCTGCCCGTTGATAGCGAGCACAGCGCCTTGTTTCAGTGCCTGCACGCGGCGAATGGCAACCCCTATCGCCGCCTGAGCCTGACCGCCTCGGGCGGGCCCTTCCGCCAATGGTCGCCTGAGCGTATTGCCGCGGCCACGCCCCGGGAGGCGCTTAAGCATCCCAACTGGGATATGGGAGCGAAGATCAGCGTTGATTCTGCCAGCATGTTCAACAAAGCCCTTGAAATCATTGAGGCGCGGTGGTTGTTTGACGCCAGGCCAGAACAGATCGACGTGCTGATTCACCCCCAGAGCATTGTGCACTCCTTGGTGGAGTTTGAGGATGGTGCGGTGATAGCACAGCTTGGTATGCCCGATATGCGCGTGCCCATCCAGTATGCCATGAGCTATCCCCAGCGGCTGCCCAGTGGCGTCCCGGCACTTGACCTGGCCCAGGTGGGGACGCTACACTTTGAGCGGCCGGACCCCGTGCGTTACCCGGCGCTTGACCTGGCGTACCGGGCTCTGCGTGCCGGCGGATCAGCGGCCTGTGTGCTTAATGCAGCCAATGAGGTGGCTGTAGCAGCCTTTCTGAAAGGTGCCTTAGCCTTTGGAGGCATTGCACGCGTTGTTGCAGACACGCTGCAGCGGGTGGGAACGGCGCCTGTTCACAACCTGGAAGCTGTGGAGGAGGCGGATCGGCAGGCTCGCGAGGTGGCCGGAACGGTTGTGAAATCCCTGAGAACCTGATCGCAGGAGGAAAGATGTCCTTTTTATATACACTGGCTGCCATTCTTATGTTTGGTGTCATGATCACCGTGCACGAGGCCGGGCATTTCATCGCCGCCCGGATGAACCGCATCCCGGTACGGGAGTTTGCCATTGGTTTCGGGCCCAAGCTGATTGCCTGGAAAAGCAAAAAGCATGAGACCGATTTTTCCCTCCGGGCCATCCCCATGGGTGGATTTTGCGCCTTTTATGGTGAGGATGACAGCAGTGAAGAGGCAAAATCCGACCCGGCTTATTTTGGCAACTTCAGTGCCTGGCGCAGGCTGACCACCATACTGGCCGGACCCATGATGAACCTGCTGCTTGCTTTTCTGGTGGCCGTCGGTTCCTATCTGCTCAGCGGTGTGCCCCATGTCACCGGTCCGTCGGTGACCACCGTTGCCTCTGTGAACGCGGAAAGCCCGGCAGCGCTGGGCGGCCTGCGCGCCTTTGATGTGATCCTGTCCATCAATGGCGTGGAGGTAACAGACAATGTAACCGAGGTGATTACTGAGCAGTCCGGCTCGGATGGGCAGTTGCTGCGCATGATCATCGACCGCCCGGGGGAAGGACAGAAGCAGCTTGAGATCAGTCCACTCTACAGCCAGCAGAACAAGCGATTTATGATCGGGGCTAATTTGTCCACCCGCACCCCGACGGAATGGGTGCGTGGCAACCTTGGCCAGATGCTACGGGCTGCCTGGGATATGTGTGTGGATGCGGGCGGTGCCATTTTGAGGGCGTTGTGCGACCTGATTTTCCGAGGACAGGGCCTCAATGAAATGACGGGCTTTGTGGGCATCACTCAGACCATTGTGCAGACCACCCAGCATGCAAAGCTGCAGGGCTATCTGTTTCTGATGTGCCTGATATCGATCAACCTGGGTCTGTTCAACCTGCTGCCCATTCC
>JAAZBR010000259.1 GCA_012513735.1 Clostridiales bacterium
CCAGAAACAGCATGTGCCGGAAGGGCACGGCCTCCACCTGCCAGGGGATGCCCGCGATGCCCTCATCCTGCCACAGGGGCAGCCTGCCCTGGCGGATGCGGTCCAGGCAGCGCAGCTTACCGCTGTTGGTGATGGCATCAGCCGGCCACAGGGCCTCCCCCGTCTCGTTGTACAGGTAGGCGCAGGCAAACACAGCCTCCATGTGCCGGGCAACCGGGCTGCCCTCAATGATTTCCCGCATGCCGCCGGAGATCACATGGTGCTGCAATTGCAGCCCCAAAGACGCGCCATAGGCATCCATGCGCTCAAACCAGCCGGGCAGCCCCGCAAACAGCGGCGCCTGGCGGCCTGCGGCCAGCAAGTGCTCTTTTTTCAGCGGCCGGCCGATGGCGCGGGTATGCTGCAGCAGCAGGTGCATAAAGCACAGCGCGATGTCCATGCGCTGGGCGCGGGCCACGGCCACTGTCTGCCGCCAGAAGGAGGCCGCCTCCAGCCCCAGGGAGGGCAAATAGAAGTCGTCCAGCACATCCTGGGCCGCCAGGGTCCAGTCAAAATCGTAGATTAACGCCGCCTGCTGCATGCTGCCCCTCCCGTCCCGGTCATCTTACCATGAACGCCCTGTCCCGCCCATCCCCTGCGGCAGGTTTCCTGCCTGCCGCGCGCATAAAACGCCCCCTGTTTTCCGTTGTATAATCAGAAGCTGATCCATTAACAGCGGATGCCCCGGGTATACTATAGTATAGAATGTGTTCAAAGTGAGGTCATTTGCATGAACAGAAAACGCTTGTCCCTCTCCCTGCTGAGCCTGCTGATGGCGTTCAGCCTGCTGATGGGTATGTTGCCAGCCGGGGCTGACGGCCGGGCTGTCATCGGCCACGTAACGGTCACCAACAGCAGCAGCGTCAACATCCGCGCGGGCGGCAATACCAGCTACCCCGTTGTGAGCAAGGGCGCCCCGGGTGCTATGTACGAGGCTGTGGGCAGCGCCTCCTCCGGCTGGTGGGAAATTGTGCTGGATGACGGCAGCACCGGCTTCATCTCCAACAAGCTGACCAGCTTTGTCCCCACCGGCGCCACGGCCCAGCCTGCGGTAAACACTGCCGGCATCCGTGCCACGGTGGTGGTCAGCTACCGCACGGAAAGCGGCCAGATCATCACCACGGATTACGTACAGGTGGCCTACGGCGCCAACATCCTGTCAGCCAACGACAACAAGGTGCCGGGTTACACGTTGGTGTCCAACCGCCGGGTGACAGTGAACGTAGGCCTGGACGGCGTGGCAACGCCCGCCACCGTTGTCTACACCTACCGTGCCGGCGGGGCGGTGACCGCCGCGCCCCAGGGCACGGTGCAGGTGCCCATCTACTATAAGGATGTGTTCGGCTCCCTGCTATACACCGACTACGCCTACCTGACCGCCGGCAGCCGGCTGATCATCCCCAACAACGCGCTGGTACCCCCCGCCTACAGCCTGGTAGGCCCCCAGGACATCGTGGTGTCCGTATCAGCCTCCCTGGTGGCTATGCCCAGCACCGTCACCTTCCTGTACGCGTTGAACCAAATGCCTACCCAGGCGCCTGCGGTGCAGGCCACCGTACCCGTCTACTATATCAATAACCAGGGGGCCTTCCTGAACAGCACCTCGGTCACCCTGCCTGTGGGCTATAACACGGTCACCGCCAACAGCAACCTGGTGCCGGCCGGCTACATGCTGATCAGCGCGGCCAGCGTGGGGGTGAACGTGGCTGCAAACGGCATGGCCACCCCCGGCAGCGTCACCTTCACCTACATGCAGAGCATCACCCAGGCGCCCCCCAAAACGACCACCATCCCCGTCTACTACAAGGCGGAGGACGGCAGCCAGCTCAACCAGGCCTATGTCAGCGTGACTCAGGGCAACAACGCTGTACAACCCCAGGCGGGCATGGCGCCGGCCGGTTACACTTTGGTAAGCCAGCCCAGTGTCAACGTGACGGTGGACGGCAACGGCACCGCCAACCCGGGCTGGGTCACCTTCACCTACCGCGCCCCGGCGCCGCCGGTAACGGTGAACATCCCCGTTATCTACCGCGACCACACCGGCGCCCAGGTGAACGCCACCACAGCCAGCGTGTCCAGCAATGTGCAGAACACCGTTACCGCCAACGACGCGCTGGCCCCTTCAGGCTACGTGCTGGTCAGCCCCCGCAAAGTGACCGTCACCGTCAATGCCCAGGGGATCACCACCCCCACCCAGGTGGTGTTCACCTACCAGGATCCCAGCACCATCACCGAGCCCACCCACCTGCCCGACTATGTAAAGGCAAAGCCCAACCCGGGAAGCTGGCCTGTGTACACCGGCCCCGGCCCTGACTACTACCGGGTGGGCAACGCCACCCTGGGTGGCGGCACCATCCGCGTCTATGGCCGGGAGGGAGGCTGGGTGCTGATCGGCTACGGCCTGTCCAACGGTGGCTACCGCATCGGCTACGTCACCGCCGACGCCATCCCGGCCTCAGTGCAGCCCCCCACCCTGCGGCTGGTGCGTGTGCCCAAGAGCAACGTGGCCACCTCGGTGTTTGTGGATGACCCCATTGTGTCCAAAAACCGCGAGCTGTCCGTGCGTTTTGAGGGCGGCGGCCACCCCTTCACGCTGCTGGGCTTCCTCAGCACCAACTGGGCCTACGTGGAGGTGGACAACTTCCAGGGCTCCGGCAAACCCGCCCGCGGCTTCATCGGCCGCAAAAACCTGGGGATATAATCAACAATTACTATCAACAACCAAAGAGAACAGGCACTGCCGGCGCTGTGCCTGTTCTCTTTTTATATGCGTATACAGATCGGATCATCTTCTGCCCTGGGAAAAACCTATGCCAATACAACACCCTGCCAATCCACCGCAAGCGGCATGCACCGCCAGCCCTCGGGCAGCACGGCCGCCATGCGGGAGAGGAAATCCTCCGTTAGGTGCAGGCACATCAGGGTAGGGCCGGCTCCGCTTAAATACACGGCGGCGCCCTGCAGGGCAGCAGCCTCCCACACTGCCCCCGCCCCCTGCATCATGGGCAGGCGGTAGGGCTGGTGCAGTTTGTCCTGCAGGCAGCGGGTGAGAAGAGGCATGTCTCCCGTTTCCAGCGCCTTCAGCAGCACCAGGCTGTGGGACAGGTTGTGCACCACATCCGCCAGGGCTACCTGCTGGGGCAAAGCCGCCCGTGCCGTCATGGTAGCCAGCTCGAAGGGCGGCACCAGCGCCGTCATGCGCAAGGCAGCCGAAATAGGAAAGGGCACCGACACAAACCCGTCCCCCTCCCGCATGGAGGCGCGGAGCCCCCCATACACGGAAGCCGCCACGTTGTCCGGATGGCCCTCCATAGCGGCCGCAATGTTCAGCAGAACCTCCCGGTCCAGCGCCACGCCGTGCAGGCAGAAGGCAGCCGCAGCACCCGCTACAATGGCCGCGGCGCTGCTGCCCAGGCCATGGGAGAAGGGCACCTCGGATTCAATGTGCAGCCGCAGGGCCCGGGGCTGGTACCCCAGCGTCCGGGCAGCCTGCCCGTAGGCGCGGTACACCAGGTTGTCCGCATTCTGATAGGCGGCAGGGCAGCCGCTGATCTGCAGTTGGTCTGCAAACTCCGCCTGACAGCGCATGTACAGCGCCACCGCCAGGCCCAGGCAGTCAAAGCCCGGCCCCAGGTTGGCCGAGGAGGCGGGCACCCGCAGGCTTACCATGCCGCCGCCCTCTCCTGCACATAGGCAGCCATGTGCTCCGGATCGATCACATGGGCCCTGGGCAGTTCTCCCTCCAGCAGCCCCTGCAGCGCCTGGGGTACCGGCAGGTTGGTGTGATTGCGCAGTGCCAGCCACTGGTCGCGCACATCCGGCTGCACGGGCAGGCCCAGGGCCCGCAGCGCTGCCTCTGGAAACTTATAGGGCGACGCGGTGGACAGCACCACGCCGGGCGCTCCCTCCCCCATCACCTTATCCAGCGCGTGCCAGGCGGACGCCGTGTGGGGATCCATCAAATAGCCATGCTTGTCCCACACCTTGGCCATGGCCTCTAAGGCCTGTGCATCGCTGCAGGCGGCAGCGCCATAGCGCCGCTGCATAGCCTGCAAGGCGCCCGGCGGCAGCACCATGTGCCCTTCCAGCTCCAGCTGCTGCATCGCGTGGCGCACGGTCACAGTGTCGCCCTCCAGGGCCAGGTACAGCGCACGCTCGAAGTTGGAGGACACCAGAATGTCCATGGAAGGGGACAGTGTTTTTGTCAGCCGCCGGCGGCGGTCGTAGACACCGGTCTCCAGCGCATCCTTCAGCACCCGGTTGGCATTGGTGGCCACCAGCAGGCGCGCGGCGGGCAGGCCGGCCTCCATGGCCAGAGTGCCTGCAAAGATGTCTCCAAAGTTGCCTGTGGGCACGCTGAAGATGAGGGGAGTTAGCGATTGAAGCTGCTGGGCTGCCCAGGCATAGTACACCATCTGGGGCAGCAGGCGACCGATGTTGATGGAGTTGGCGCTGGACAGCATGACGCCGTGCACCAGCTTGCTGCCCTGGGCGAAGATATGCTTCACCCCCTGCTGGGCCTGGTCAAAGTCCCCCCGAATGGCCACGGCGCGCAGGTTGCCCCGGGACAGCCGGAGCATCTGCGCCTCCTGCACGGGGCTGACGCCGCCCTGGGGATAGAACACGATAACGCGGATGCCGGGCATCCCCTCAAAGCCCGCCATGGTGGCAGAGCCCGTGTCCCCGCTGGTGGCGGTCAGCACTAAAATCTCCCGCTCCGGCATCAGCCGGTCCCGGGCGGCCGCCATCAGGGGTGGCAGCAGGGAAAGCGCGATGTCCTTAAAGGAGGCCGTGGGACCGTGGAACAACTCCAGCACGCGGCGGTTGCCCACGGCTGCCAGGGGTACCACCTGGGGGTCGCTGAACCGCCCACCGCCATAGCCGGCCTGGCACATGGCCGTAAGTTCCGCCTCCGAATAGCTGTCCCCAAAGGCGCCCTGCAGCGTGCGGGCAGCCAGCTCGATATAGCCGTCCGCTTCCTCTATGCGGGGCAGCGGTCCCTCGGGCATGTACAGGCCGCCGTCAGGCGCCAGGCCCTGCAAAATGGCATGGGCCGCGCTGACTCCTTCGCCTCCCCGGGTGCTGATGAACTGCATGTTTCCCTCCTGCCTGCGGTCAATCCGCCAAGGTAATGGGTCCCGGATCCGGGTGGCGTTCGCTGTGGGTGCGCACCACCTGGGCAAAGCTGTTCAGGCTGCACAGCAGATCCACCGCACGATCGCTGGCGTGGGTGGGGTAGCTGATAATGCTGGCCTCTCCCCGCTTAACAAATCGCATGCTGAAACTGTTGTCCTCGGCATGGCCCGTCAGCAGCAGCAGGCCGCCCTCGGCCACCAGCCGCTCGGCCAGCACCCGGTTGCCCGGCTTTTTAAGCTGGGTATCGGCAATGAAATAGATGCTGCCCCCCTGGGAGGACGCGTCCTTCAGGGGCTGCTTGAACCACTCCTGCTGAAAGGGGATGGCGTCCCGGGCGGCCTGGCTGTCCTCATCCAGGCGGAAGTGGCCGATGCCGTACAAAAGCTGCATCAGCTCCAGCCCCCGGCCGTGCCGGGGTACAGGCAGGATCACCGGCCGCCCCTCCCTGATGGTGTTGGTGACCGCCCGCAGGATCTGCATCTGCAGCGCCTCGGCCGAACCGAATACCGGGTTGCGGCTGCTGTCCAGAAAGGCAATGTCCGCCCAGTGACCGCGCAGCTTGTCGCAGGCGTACAGCAGCGTATCCTCGGTATAGTCGCCGCTGAACAGCAGCCGACGGCCCTGAAAGTCGATTTCGTACCACAGGGAGCCTACGCAGTGCCCGCTGCGTCCGCAGCTTACGTGCAGGTCCTGTTCCAGGTCAAGCCCCTGACCCGCCTCGATCACGCAGGGTTTCTCCACCTCGAAGGGTAGCTGGGCAAAGGTCTCCTCACTGGCCAGCACCTGACCCCGGAAGCCCTGGGACACCAGCCAGGGATACGCGGCGGTGTGGTCCTGGTGGGAGTGGGTGAGCAGCAGCCAGTTGACGCGGCTGATCTGCTCTGCCGTCAGCCGCGGATAGGGGTGGGCATCGCCTTCGGACATGATGCCGCAGTCCACCATGATGCTGGCCTGCTGGCCTTCCACATAAAAGCAGTTGCGTCCATGTTCGCCGACGCCGCCACCGATGACAATGTTCATACAATCACTCCTCTGTTGTCTGGTCAGGCTGGGGTGCCGGCGCCGGCGGCTCCGCAGGCGGGGGCTGCTGCCCCAGCATGTCCGAGCGATGGATAAACCGGATCACTGCCAGCAGCACCGACATGATGGGCACGCCCAGAATCATACCGGGGATGCCCATGGTAGCGCCAAAGAAAAGCACGGAAAACATCACCAGCAGCGGGTGCATCCCCACGCTCTGAGAGATCACCCGGGGGGTGATCAGGTTACTTTCAACCTGCTGGATCACCAGGATCATCAGCACCACCCACAGCGCCTTGATGGGCGTAGCGCTCATCAGCGCGATCATCACAGGCAGTATGCCCCCCAGCCAGGGGCCGAAATAGGGAATCAGGTCAAACAGGCCGGCCAGCACGCCGATGGTCAGCGCGCTGGGCAACCCCAGCAGCAGGCAGCCCAGCCCGGTCATGACGCCAACCAGCGTTGTAACGATCAGCTTGCCCTTCACATACCGTGACAGCAAGCGGTTGATCTGGCCGCCCAGCCTGCGCATGGCCTCCCGCCGGTGGGCGGGAAAAAACCCGCCCGCCGACCTGAGCAGCAGGTCCTTATCCTTCAGAAAGTAGAAGGTGATCACCGGGATCAGCAGCACATCCACCAGGCTGCCCAAAGACGACAGCAGGCGGCTCAGCAGGCCGCTTAACAGTTGCACGCCCCGGGCCACCAGCTCGTTCAGGCGGTTGTCAATGTCCAGGGAATCGCCCAGCAGCTCCTTCAAAACCCGGATCAGGTCGTCAAACACCAGGCGCAGGTTCTGCACGCCGCCGGCCAGGGTGCTGATCAGACGGGAGGCGTCCCGGATGATGGAGGGGATGAACAGAGCAAAACAGGCCAGCAGCATCAGAAACAGGAACAGCACCGTGAACAGCGCACTCCACAGCCTTTTGATGCCCCGCCGCTCCAGGGCGTTGATCAGCGGATTGATGAGAAAGGCAAAAACCGCCGCATACAGAAAGGGTGTCAGCGTGCTGAGCAGGCTGTGACGCACGCTGTACAGCACAACAATAGCCAAGGTGATCAGGATCACCCGCCAGATGGTCTTGCGGTTGTTGGTCAGCCAGTTGCTCTCCATACGCCTCCACGGGCAAATTCTTCGCCCGCCTGATTGTAACATGGAATAGCAGCTTTGCATCCATTCCAATATCAAAATCAGGGTAAAACCTTGTACGCGCCTTGCGTTTCTTGACAAGGGCATGCCCATAGATTACAATTCTATTAAGAAATTTGACAGGAGGATGTCTGTGCGCAGAAGCCAGCAAAACCGCGCAACAGGTCGCAGATCTCCTCCCGATGCGGCTTATCAGTCCTTGCCGCCGCGCCGCGCCCAGTATCCGGATGACGACCCGGCGCTGTGGTCTCCCCTGCCCCTGCAGGAGGATCCCTGGCAGCAGCCCCCGGCTGACGCACCCTGGGGGCAGCCCCAACTGCCCCAGGATGGCTGGCAACAGCCGGTACCACCGGATATGTGGACGGGTCCCCAGGTGGCCCCGGCGGCCTGCGCGCCGTTGGAAGCGGTAAATGAGGCCCCAGCAAGACAGCAAAACCGGCCGGCGCAAGCCCGGCAGTCGGCAAACCGCAGCAATACGCCCGCCCTGGTGATCCTGGGCATTTGCCTGCTGGCGCTGGCCGCCATGGGCGTGTTCCTGGTGCAGGCCGCCCAACCCTATGGTGCCTTCCGCCAAAAGGCCCAGACGCTGAACAGCGACCGCTTCTTTGAAGGCATCTACGTGGACGGGCAACCCATCGGCGGCATGCGCTTTGAGCAGGCGCTGACCCAGCTCACACAGGCAGCCAGCC
>JAAZBR010000260.1 GCA_012513735.1 Clostridiales bacterium
ATCACATCATATGGCATGCGCCGGAAGAATAGAAGCATACCGCAACCGGTTTTTCTTTGGGGATGATTGCGTCGGGTCTGGTCGCCCGTACCTCAGCGGGCAGCGCCTGCTCCTTCCGTTGCCAGCAGCCGCCGGATGTCCCCAATCAGGGCTTCCACATCCTCCTCCCGGGTGGCCCAGCTTGTGCACAGCCGGATGGCCCTGCGCTCTCCCGGCAGCGGCTGATCCAGGTTGAAGCCCCAGTTCTGCGCCAGACAATCCACCACCTGCTGGGAGAAGATGGGGAACTGCTGGTTGCTGGGCGAATCGCTGAGAAACGCCACGCCCAGGCCGCGCAGGCTGTCGCGGATGTGCAGGGCCAGGCCTACGGCGCGGCGCGCCAGCTTAAAGTACAGATCATCCTGCAGCAAGACTTCGCACTGCAACCCCATCAGCCAGCCCTTGGCCAACATGCCGCCCCGCTGCTTGATATGGTAGCGGAAGTCCTTCTGCAGCGCGGGGTTGACAATCACCACCGCCTCGCCAAACAGACCGCCCTGCTTGGTCAGCCCTAAGGTGAACACATCGCAGCACCGGGCAATGTCCTGCAGGGTCAGGTCATTGCCCTCGCTGGTCAAGGCATAGCCCAGCCGCGCCCCGTCCAGGTACAGGGGCAAGCCCTTCTGCCGGCAGACGCTATGCAGGGCATGCAGCATGTCCCGGGTGTACAGCGTGCCCAGCTCGGTGGTGTTGGAAATGTACACCATACCCGGCTGCACCATGTGTTCAAAGGCACTGTCGGCAGCGTGTTCCTCCACCAGCCGGTGTACGTCCTCCGCCTGCAGCCGGCCCTGATGATGGGAAACCGTTAGCACCTTGTGGCCGGTGGCCTCAACGGCGCCGGTTTCGTGGGTGGCGATATGCCCGGTATCCGCCGCCACCACCCCCTGATGGGGACGCAGAATGGAAGCGATCACCGTCATATTGGCCTGGGTGCCGCCTGACAGGAAATGCACGGCGGCGCCGGGCTGGCCGATCAGCGTACGGATGCGGTCCCCAGCGGCGCGGCAGTGCTCGTCTTCCCCATAGCCGCTGTGCTGCAACCGGTTGGTGCAGGCCAAAGCTTCCAACACCCGCTCGTGGGCGCCCTCGGAATAATCGTTGCGAAAAGAGATCATCTGTGTGCTCCCATTACAGTGCTCCACCCGGCAGGCCCATGGCCCGCTCATCATGTGGTCAGGGATTATTTCCCTGAAGCGTCCTGCGTGCTTTCAGTCCGGCTTGCCTTCGGGTTCGGCTTCCAGGGCCTCTTCTTCCGGAGGTTCCTCCAGGTCCTCTTTGGTGATCTCCATCAACTGCTCCCGGGTGATGCTGTCCAGCTTGGCCAGGCGGTTGGCCTGGCGGGCAATGGCCTGCTCAAACAGGTTGCGCACGCCCCGGGCGTTGCCAAAGCCGATGTTATCCCGGCTCTCCTCCTGCAGGATCTCCCGCAGGCGGGGGCGCGCATCCTCCGCCAGGGTATACCCGGCGCTTTTGCAGCGCAGGTCGAAGATGGCCATCATCTCATCCAGCGTATAGTCAGGGAAATACATGAAGCGGTTGAAGCGGCTTTCCAGCCCCGGGTTGGACTGTACAAAATCGTTCATCAGATCCACATAGCCGGCCACGATCACCACCAGGTCATCCCGGTGATCCTCCATGGCCTTCAGCAGCGTTTCCACCGCCTCCTGCCCATAGTCCTGAGGGCCCCGGCTGGTTAGCGCATAGGCCTCGTCGATAAACAGCACGCCGCCCAGCGCCTTTTGCACCACCTCCTGGGTTTTGATGGCGGTCTGCCCCACATAGCCCGCCACCAGGCCGCTGCGGTCCACCTCCACCAGGTGTCCACGGCTGAGGATGCCCA
>JAAZBR010000261.1 GCA_012513735.1 Clostridiales bacterium
CGCAGATACTCCAGTGCAGCCCTTTGCATGCGCTGGCGCTTTTGCGGTGTAACGCTCTGCACGCCGTCGCCCAGGCGCCCCTGGGGGCGATACTTGACCTCGATGAAGCATAACACCGCGCCATCCCGGGCAATGATGTCAATCTCGCCGTCCGCAGCCCGGTACCTGGTCTGCAGCACCTGCACACCGCGGCTGCGCAGGTAGTCACACGCCTGCTCCTCGCCCTGTCTGCCCAGGGAATCGCTGTTCATACGCCGTCCATGATGCGCCCGATGAAGCTGCGGCGATGGGCGGGGCAGGGGCCCAGTGTGCGCAGGGCCTGCATATGCTCCGCAGTGCCATATCCCTTGTTGCGCGCAAAGCCATAGCCGGGATACTGCACATCCAGCGCGTGCATCTGCCGGTCACGGGTGACTTTGGCCACGATGCTGGCTGCAGCGATGCTGTAGCTCAGGGCATCGCCGTGGATGATTGCCCGTTCCTCTCCATCCAGGCCCAGGCTTTGCTCTGCATCGATCAGGTAAAGGTCTGCCTTCGCCCCCTGGGCAGCCCGCCGCATGGCGGCCCGTGTGGCCTGCCGGATGTTCATGCGGTCGATCTCCTCCGGCTCCGCCCGGCCAATTCCCACAAACAGCGCGCAGGCCATGATTTCATCGTAGACGCGCTCCCGCCGCACTTCGCTTAAGCGTTTGGAGTCGTCCACCCACAGCAGGGCCGGCTCCTGCGGCATGATGACGCAGGCCGCCAGTACACAGCCGGCCAGCGGCCCGCGGCCCACCTCATCCATGCCCGCAAACCGCCTGCCGGCCTGCCAGAAGGGCATATCCACCTGCAACAGCGCCTGCAGGCGCTCTTCACGCTTCATCAGGTTCCTGCCCCATAGGTGCTTTTTCCAGGGTGATGCGCCCGATCTTGCCGGAGCGGAACTCATCCAGCACGGCGGTCACGCCGCGCTCCTCATCCAGCTCGCCCCCGCGCAGCAGGTATCCCCGGCTTTGGCAGATGGCCTGCAGCAGCGCCGGTCCGCGCAGGCTTTCATCCTGCAGCTTGAAGCGGGACAGCACCAGCTCCGGGTGGGACGCCATCAATTCATCCAGCAGGCTGAGGGCAAGCTGGTACACATCATGCACCTCGTCGCGGATGGACCCGATATAGGCCAGCCGTCTTGCCGCCAGTGGATCGGACAGCTTGGGCCACAGCAGACCCGGGGAATCCATCAGCTCCAGGTAGGGGGTGACCCGAAACCACGTTGCGCTGCGGGTGACGCCGGGCCTGTCCTCCGCCTTGATGGTGCTTTTACCCTTTAGTTGGTTGATCAGCGTGGATTTGCCCACGTTGGGCACCCCCACGATCATGCCGCGCATGGTTCTGCGGATGCCCCGGTTTTGCCCACTCTGGATTTTATCGCGCAGCGCGTTTTCTATGAGAGGCAGCAGCCGGCGCGCAGAGGCAAGCGTGTTGAGCGCATAGGCCTGTATTCCCTGATCACGGAAAAAACGCTCCCACTCTTTGGTCAGCGCAGGGTCGGCCAAGTCAGCCTTGTTCAGCAGCAGAAGGCGGCGCTTGTTGGCCAACAGGGTATTCAGATCCGGGTTGCGGCTGGAAAGGGGAAGACGGGCGTCACAGACCTCCACCACCAGATCGGTACGGGCCAGTTGCTCACCCAAAAGACGCTTGGCCTTGGCCATATGGCCGGGGTACCAATTGATGCTCACGTCCTACATCCTCTCCTGCTCATGTCAACAAAAATAGCATGATTGCTTAGGAATTGCAAGGCAGGGAGCGTCGCAAACGACCGCCTTATGTGTAAACAAACAGCCCACCCTGAGGGCGGGCTGCAGCAGAGCGAAGAATCGGTTTACCCCGGAAAAGGGGAAGAGGGGAACATCCCTTCCACCATGGCGGTCAATTCCTGAGCGCTGGCCACCAGGTTGTGGTCATTGACAAATGTGCGGTCTGCACAGGCCCGGTAGAAACCAATGTGGGCATTGTAATTATGCCTCACATCCTCAGGATCGCGTACTTGGGATCCGTCGCCTCGTGCATCGGCCATTAATTGGTCAAGAGGGCGGTCGATATGAATGATGATGCCATGGTTCTGCATCAGCTGCACATTTTCCTTGACCATGGGCATCCCCGCTCCCGTGCAGACGACGGCAGGCGGCTGATCGATCAGCTCGATCAAGACG
>JAAZBR010000262.1 GCA_012513735.1 Clostridiales bacterium
ATAGCCCAGCAGGTAGCCGCCGGTATTGCCCACCAGCGCATGCAGCCCCCCCTTGAAGCCGGCGAATACCGGCAGCCCCACCGCACCCAGCAGCAGGTACAGCCCCACCGCCAGCATGGCCCCCCGCCCCTCCAGCACAAAGGCGGTCAGATACACCGCCAGCAGCGCCAGGTTGATGGGGATCATGGGCAGCGGGATGGCGATCTGGGAGCAGACGGCAATCAGCGCCGCGCACAGCGCCGCCTTCAGCAGTGCGGACAGCCTGCCGGCCCTGGCGGAATGGGTTGCAGCACAGTGGTTTGTAGTCACATTCTCCTCCTGTGGGGGTGATGCGCCTATCTTACTCCATGGTGCCGGCGCTTTCAAGGCGGCGTTTTTTTGTCCGCTTCCGTGCAAAAAAACGCCGCAAGAATCCCGTTGCCCGCCTGTCGTTGACAACCTTCCCCTCACTGCCTATACTGGGCACGGAAAGGGAACAAATGTTCTCATAAAGGAGGGAGAAAGGTGCAGGAAGTCAACAAACCCCACAAGCTGGCCGCGGCCCTGGCCCTGCGGGGCATCAGCCGCAAGGAGGCAGCCCGCGCGCTGCACCTGAGCCGCAGCGCCCTGGACAAGCGCCTGCGTGGCGCCGCCCCCTGGCAGCCCTGCGAGCGCCGCGCCCTGCAAGACCTGCTGCTTGGCCACCGCGGGAAAGGGGAATGCCATCCTTGACGGCGGAGGAGTACATGATGCGTTTGAAGGAAAAGGATGACCAGCTCTGTGGCCTGCTGCACCTGCAGGCCATTCTCAGCCGGCGCGCCCGGGATAAGGAGCAGGCGACCCTCGGCTCCGGCGCGCCGGATATGGCCCAGTCCCGCGCCCTGTGCGATCAGATTCTGACCGCCTACCGGCAGAGGGAGCAGATGCTGGGCCGTATGCGCCGCCTGATCGATTCGCTGCCCGATCAGCGGGAGCGGAAGCTGCTGGGCCTGCATTACCTGCTTGGTCTCAAACCGGAGGAGGTGGCGGTGGTGCTGGGCTGTAGCCTGCGCCAGTGCTACCGTCTGAAGCGCAACGCCCTGATGCACCTGGAGGCGCGGCTGTTCTTCTAATACCAACAGGTGCAGGCACACAAAGGCTGCAAAAAGCTCAGCCATGCATAACCTCCCTGGGCAACCATAGAAGCGCCCGGCGGCAGCACAGATAGGTTTTGATGCCGCTCAGCTTCAGGCGCTTGCTCAGCGCCGTCTGGGAGATGTGAAGCGCTTCGACCAGCTTCTTTTGGTTGAAGCTGTCCTCATATAAAAACAGCCTGATTTCAGACGATTTATGAAATATGCCCTTTTCAAGGCCATTATACCCCGGCGAGGGAACCAAGGGGCAGATGGGCGCAAAAACACCGAACAACAGGCGGCAATGATCCTTTGAAAATGCCAAAATTCTTGACAACAAGGGCTGTTTCCCCTATGCTTTCCGCTATGCCCGCTGGCAGGTCAACGGGCATTTATTCCGAAGAAAAAGGGGAATCACCATGTCTGTACTGCAGCGGGAGGTGGAGCGCCGGCGCACCTTCGCCATCATCAGCCACCCGGACGCCGGCAAGACCACCCTCACCGAGAAGCTGCTGCTGTACGGCGGGGCCATCCGGGAGGCCGGCAGCGTGAAGGCGCGCAAATCTGCCCGCCATGCTACCAGCGACTGGATGGAGATTGAGAAGCAGCGCGGCATCTCCGTCACCAGCAGCGCCATGCAGTTCTCCTTTGAGGGCTATCATATCAATATCCTGGATACCCCCGGCCATCAGGACTTCTCTGAGGATACCTACCGGGTGCTGGTGGCTGCCGACAGCGCGGTGATGCTGCTGGATGCCTCCCGCGGTGTGGAGGAGCAGACCATCAAACTGTTCAAGGTATGCCGGCTGCGGGGCATCCCCATTTTCACCTTTGTCAACAAGATGGACCGGGCTGCTAAGGATCCCTTTGCCCTGATGGAGGAGCTGGAGCAGGTGCTGGGCATCCGCAGCTGTCCGGTCAACTGGCCCATCGGCGTGGACGGCGACTTTCAGGGCGTTTACCACCGGGATACCCGCATGGTGGAGCTGTATTTCTCCGGCGATCATGGCGCCACCAAGGCCAAAAAGACTGAGGTGGGCATGGATGACCCCGCCCTGCAGGGCATGCTGGACAGCCACTATGTGAAGCGCCTGCGCGAAGAGGTGGAGTTGCTGGATGAGGCGGGCGATCCCTTCGACCTAGCCGCCATCCGCCGGGGCGAGCTGACGCCCATGTTCTTTGGCAGCGCCATTACCAACTTCGGCGTGGAGCCCTTCCTGACCCGGTTTCTGCAGTACACCCTGCCGCCCACCCCCCGCCAGAGCGACGAGGGCCCGGTGGACCCGCTGGATGAGCGGTTCTCTGGCTTTATCTTCAAAATACAGGCCAACATGAACCCGGCCCACCGGGACCGGCTGGCCTTCATGCGGGTGGTCAGCGGCACCTTCCGGCGGGACATGACGGTGTGGCATTCGGGCACCAACAAGCAGATCCAGTTGAAGGCACCCCAGCAGTTCATGGCCGACGAGCGGGAGATGGTAGAGGTGGCCTATCCGGGCGATATTCTGGGGTTGTTTGATCCCGGGCTGTACCTGCTGGGGGATACCCTGTGCGAGGGCCGCAAGCTGCGCTTTGAAAAGATCCCCGTGTTTGCGCCGGAGCATTTTGCCCGGGTGCGCCCCTTTGACAGCATGAAGCGCAAGCAGTTTTTGAAGGGCGTTACCCAGCTCAGCCAGGAGGGCGCCATCCAGACCTTCAAGCGGGACGAGATGGGCCCGGAGGAGCTGATTGTGGGTGTGGTGGGCGTGCTGCAGTTTGACGTGCTGACCTACCGCCTGCAAAGCGAGTACGGGGCCGAACTGAAGATGGACAACCTGGCCTGGCGCTATGTGCGCTGGGTGGTGGAGACCCCCAGGCCCGTGGACAAGCTGCAGCTGACCAGCACCACTGCCCGGGGCTATGATCACCGGGAAAACGATGTGCTGTTCTTTGAAAACGAGTGGAGCATCCGCCTGGCTGTGGAAAAGAACCCCGGTCTCAAGCTGGCTGATGTGGCGCCCCTGGATCATGAGGGGGAGTAGGTTTGCTCATACTGATTCCAAACTTTAACGCATCGTCGCACTGGTGCTTTTGCCCCTCTGTTGCGTCGGCTGCTTGGTCGGCGTAGCGCTACTACGCCTCCCTCGTCTGCTCCTTGCAGTGGAGTAAAAGCCCACACC
>JAAZBR010000263.1 GCA_012513735.1 Clostridiales bacterium
CACCCCTCAGCGTCAGATGCTGGCGGACGGACAGATGGGCTGGCAGGTGTTCATCCAGCCCGAGGACAGCCTGGCCCGGCAGCTGGACCCTGAAAGCTCGGGATTCAAAATGTATACCGTGCTGATGGATAACGACATGAACCTGGTGCACATGTACAGCCAGCCCCAGCCCATCCAGCGCGCCGAGAAGCGCCATATCCTTATGCCGGAGGATCTGGACGAGTCAGGCGTGGGCGAGCTGATTGAGATACTGGTGCAGGATATGGGCATCGATCAGGACGAGCTGCTGCGGGTGCTCAATGGCCGTACGAATTTTGCACAGAAGCTGATGGATCAGATGAACCAGAACGGCTGGGAGGTGACGCTGCAGCGAATAGAAGGCCTTATTGCAGAAACCTGGCTGCCCACCGAAAAGCACGCCATGCAGCACAGCATATCCCTGAGCCTTGATGTTTATGAAAGCAGCGGGATCAACTGGCGCGTGGAGGCCGTTGCCAATGTACAGGACAGCACCATCACCATCAGCAGCATGGCCCGGGTGCCCTGATATGGAAGCCTTTTTCATCAAAGGTAGAAAGCCGGGCGCTTCTGAAAAGGAGCGCCCGACGGCCGTATGAGCAGGTTAAGCTGATCCCAATGTCATAGAGGGAAACTTGGTCAAAATGCATAGAATACTGAAAATGTTGTTGACAAACGCAAGCAGCGGTTGTATCATTCCATTAGTTAGCCGTGGCTAACAACTAATATTCTTCAGGTGTCAGCTGCGAATCCTGGGGCCGGGTTGATGCGCTGATACAAGCGGGAGTGAAAGGTGGTGCGGAAGATCGCATGACGTTAAAGGATGCTGTAGAAGGGGAAGCGTACATCATTCAGCAGATCGTAACGGGTGACGAAGAGTTGAACGCGTTCCTGTTTTCCCTTGGATGCTATGCAGGCGAACCGATTACGGTTGTTGCCCGGCGCAAAGGCGGGTGCACTGTTTCCATCAAGGACGGACGCTACAACATCGATACGCAGTTAGCCGATGCCATTGTCATTTGATCCGACACGAGGCAGAATAACCTGCTGTTTTTTTTAACCAATGGTTAGTTATAACTAACTTTGGAAACCTGCGATCAGTATGGTGCCGTGACTGTCAAAAGAAGGAGGAGGATGTACCATGAGAATTGCTTTGACAGGCAACCCCAACTCAGGAAAGACCACCATGTTCAATGCCTTGACCGGGCGCAATGAAAGGGTGGGAAATTGGGCAGGCGTTACCCTGGACAAGAAAGAGCATCCCATCAGGAAGTCGTTTGCGGGGGATGAACAGCTTGTGGCTGTTGACCTTCCCGGCGCATACTCCATGTCTCCCTTCACCAGTGAGGAGAGCATCACCAGCGCTTATGTGAAAAAGGAGAGCCCGGATGTTATTGTCAACATTGTGGATGCTACCAATTTAAGCCGCAGTCTTTTCTTCACCACGCAGCTTTTGGAGCTTGGCATTCCTGTGGTCATCGCCTTAAATAAGAGCGACCTGAACGAAAAAAAGGGAACCAGGATCAACGTGGGGGCCTTGTCAGAAAAGCTTGGCTGCCCTGTCATCAACACCGTTTCCACCTCCGGCACAGGCTTGAAGGCCGTGATGGAGGCCGCTGTTGCGCACGCAAAAAACACGCAGCGTGCTCCCTATGTTCAGGGGGACATCGATTTGGCGGATAAGGCAGCGGTGGAAGCCGCCGACCGCAAGCGTTTTGAATTTGTCAACAGAATTGTAGAGTCTGTTGAGACACGCAAGGTGTTCACCAAAGACAAGGATCTGGGCGACGCCATTGACGCCGTGCTGACCAATAAGTGGCTGGGCATACCGATCTTTGCCGTGGTGATGTTTCTGGTGTTTCAGATTTCTCAGGTTTGGGTGGGTACGCCCATTGCCGAGTTGCTGGTGGGCTGGCTGGAAGCCTTTCAGGAATGGGTAGGCGGGCTGCTTGCCGACGCAAGCCCGCTGCTTTCTACCATACTTGTTGACGGCATGATCGGCGGCGTGATTGCTGTGATCGGTTTCCTGCCTCTGATTATGGTGATGTACTTCCTGATCGCTCTGCTGGAAGATTGCGGCTATATGGCCCGTGTTGCGGTAGTGCTGGATCCTATCTTCAAGAAGGTGGGCCTGTCAGGCAAGTCGG
>JAAZBR010000264.1 GCA_012513735.1 Clostridiales bacterium
GATGCGGGGCCCGCAAGCCGTGGATAGGTCGGATGACCGCCCTTTCCGCCCTTTCCGGCATTTAACGGCAAGCCTAAACCCGCTTCTCCTTCCATTTACCGCTTTCAAAACGGGTGTAGAAGAAGTACAGGCGCACAAAAATCTCACTCAGGCTGAGAAGCCAGGTCATGGGCAGGTTCATCTTGAACACATAGACGGCCAGGGCCGCCAGCAGCGGCCGCAGGATACTGACGCAGATCATCATGCGGGAAGCCACAAACAGGTTGTCCCCTGCGCCTCTGAGGCAGCCCGCCAGCACCACAGCACTCATCTGCGCGGGTTGGATCAAAGCTACGATCAGCAACGTCTCCGCAGCTATCTGGATTACATAAGCGGCATCCGGGGTATTGGCGTTGAGAAAGATGCTGGCCAGTGGATAGCGGAAGATTGCCACCAAACTGGCGATCAGCAGGGAAAACACCAACGCAATGCGCTGGCATATTTTTCCGTACAGCATGGCCAGGTCGCCTCGCTTGGCCCCCAGACCCTGCCCCACCAGCGAGGTACCCGAGACCGCCAGGCCATCGGCAAAGTTGAAGGTGAGCCCAATCAACTGCATGCAGATGTTGTGGGCGGCATACATGCTGACACCCAGGCTGTAAATGATCCTCCCATAGAGAAAAAAGCCAAAGCGCAGGCCCAACTGCTCCACCATGGCGTTGCCACCCACCCGCAAAATGCCCCTCATAGCTTCGGGCTGGATTCGCCAACTGTCCCGGTGGGACAGGTGCAGATAGCTGGTTTTATCAAACAACACGGCGCCCAGCGATAGGGCAAAACCCGTTGCCAGTCCGATAACACTGGCGATGGCCGCACCCGTCACCTCCAACATGGGGAACCCCAGTTTTCCGTTGATCAAAAGATAGTTGAAAAATATGTTTACCAGGTTGCTGATCACATTGACGCGCAGCGTCAGCTTGGTGTTGCCCACGCCGCGCATGGCGGCATTGATGCACATGCTGAGCGCGGTCACCGGCAGGCCGTAAGCCATGATGGTGAAATAACTCACCGCATCCTTGAGCACGATGGCGTCATCTGCCGTATTGGTGTTGCCACCGGCCAGGCGCATCAGAGGCTCTGCAAAAGCCACCACCACCCCCATGATAACGATGGACAGCACCCCTACCAGCAGCAAGGCGTTGCGTAAGGTGGCATTGGCATCGGTGCGCCGGTCTTCTCCCTTGCGCCGGGCAACAATGGCCGTGATGCCCACGTTGAGGGCAAAGAAGATAGCCAGCATAATCATGCGTGGCTGTGTGGGCAGCGACACGGCTGCCAGGGCATTCTTGCCCAGGTTGCCCACCATGATGGTATCGGCCGAGCTGATCAGGCTGACCAGCACCATCTCGGCCACAGCGGGCAGGGCGATGTTGATCACCCGGTCATAGGCCTCCCGGTCGCCGGGCAACGGCCCTAAGCGGTGCTCCTGGCCAACCAGCTTCTCAACAGAAAAAAAACGCTTCAGCGTTGCAAGCACTGTGTTCCTCCCTTTTGCAGCGTATAAAAGGTGTTTCCATTTTATCAGCGAGAATAGAAGAACTCAAGCGGAAAAAAGGGGTGGATGACCAGCAACAAAAAAAGTACAGCTGACACAACGTATTGTTTATCTAAAATGAGTAACAGTATTAGGACACTGAAAAAATGAAAAGCCCTTGAAATCATTGACTTCAAGGGTTTTCTGTGGCCTGTGGCCGTGCTGGTGCGGGAAACAGGACTTGAACCTGCATGAACGTATTGCTCACTAGAACCTGAATCTAGCGCGTCTGCCAATTCCGCCATTCCCGCACGGGACGGCACTTATAGTACCGCTGATCAGCAGACTTGTCAAGCTTTATTTTTTCGCACCTTTGACCTTCGCGCACCTCCTTCGCACACCTTTTCGATGCCTGAGCGGAAGGTGATCAGAGCAGTCCGGTTTTCCGTAGGGTTTGCATTGATACGCCAGTTGCATTTATTCTATTCGCCAATTTCAGGCAGACTGGCTGCAGCCACAGACTGGCCTACCCGGCGGCTTTTTTCATCGGGGATGTGCAGTTGAATACTGCGCGCCAGCTCCGGAAACACCTGATCCAGCACCTTCTGGGCGTTTTCCAGGATCAGCGGGCCTCCCTGGCCCGAGGTTACCCTGCCCATGATCAGCACATGCTCAACCTGATAGAACATGCTGTAGTAGGCGACAGCATAGCCGAAATAAATGCCTATGGTTTCGAAGATCCGGCGGGCGCCCTGGTGTCCCTCAGCCAGATGCTGCTGAATGACTTTCAGCTTTTCGGCGGGGGAAAGGTCGGCATCCAGCGGAATACCAGCCGCCGACGCCAGTTTGATGGCGCCGTCCTGGGAGAAGTATTTGACGCCGCAGCCGTAGTCGCCCGACCATTCATCCACCATGGATTCAGGCGAATAATCCACCGGTACAAAGGCCAGCTCGTTCAGCCAGCCGGTAATATGCATCTGCCGGTCCACATAGCCGCCTGCTTCGCTGGTGCCCATGGCGATACCCAGCACATTGCCGGCATTCAGGTTCATGGCGCCGGCCAGGGCTGTTACATCGCCGTCATTGGCCACTACCAGCGGCACATCACCCAGCCGCTTTGCGATATCAATGTACATCGTTTTCACATGGCGGTCAAAATCCTCCGGGGACACCTGCAAAAACAGGCTGGCTACCATAATACGGTTGTCCACATACACACCGGCGCTGCTGACGCCGATGGCGTCCACGCGGGGCATATGAGAGGCGGCGGTCTGCATGGCGCTGAGGATGCCTTCGTAGTGATAGCGAGGATCAGCGGTGATTTTAGGATGCCAGACCACCTCTTCGGAGTAGACGGCCTGCCCGTCGATGACTGCAGACACCTTGCGATCGCTGCCGCCTGCATCAAAGCCAATGCGGCAGCCATTCAGGTGCCGGCCTACGGCACTGGGAAACTCCTTTGCCTGGGCGATGCTGTCGCCGTTATCGGTCCAGAGGACCTCGAAAGGTCGCTCATACACCCGTGCCATAAATGCCGCATCAAAGGCCCGGGCCCCTGCGGGCTGATAGGCAGCCTTCAGATGCTCGTACACCGCGCGGGATCCACTGACGTGGATGCGAAAACCGCCTCGGCACCACAGCAAACTCTTGATCACCCTGTCCAGCAGTTGCACCGTGCGGGATGTTTGCACATCATCGGGAAAAATGCAGGCTTCCCAGGGGGACAGGGCACCGCCGCTGCGCTCGATGGCGCAGACAAAACGCTGCGAATGGGTAGCCTTGGTCACGTCTTGCTGATAGGCGCGCCATACCAACACCAGGGGTTGAAAATTAGGGTCCAGGGGGGCGGGTACCGGCAATGGGATTGTCATAGCTCAAGCCTCCCGAATATACTTGCGCACGCCGCGTACATAGACGGCTGCTATTTCGAAGGAATCATTCATCAGCACCAGGTCGGCATCCTTACCGGCCAGGATGGATCCTTTGTGCTTGTCTGCACCAATGGCCCGTGCCGGGCTTAGAGATGCGGCATGCACCGCCTGCAGGCGTGTGACGCCACCATGCTGATACAGGTTGCGTACAGCGTCGTTCAGGTGCAGCACACTGCCTGCAATGGTGCCGTCTGCCAGCCTGCACTCAATGCCCTTTACAAAGATGGGCTGGCCGCCCAGCGTATATTCCCCATCGGGTAGCCCGCCGGCACGGGTACAGTCGGTAATCAACACCAGCTTGTCTCCCTTGGCTTGGTGCAGAAAGCTGAATAGACCGGGATGGATATGGAAACCGTCGGCAATCAGCTCGCAGCTCACGGGGCTGCCCAGCGCCGCTCCCACCACCCCGGGATCCCGGTGGTTAAGCCCGGTCATCGCGTTGAACAGATGGGTCACGTGCCTTGCGCCCGCACGGATGGCAGCCATTGCTTGATCGTAGCTGGCCGAGGTGTGCCCGATGGAAATCAGCACATCGGTTTGGTCGGTCACTTGCCGGATAAAATCCAGCGCGCCAGGCATCTCCGGCGCCATGGTGACAATGCGCACCACATCCTGGTTATCAAGGATCAGATCTGCCTGTGGGGGCAAAATGTGATCTTCCGACTGGGCCCCTTTGCGCGCCGGGTTGATGAAGGGACCCTCTGCATGGCAACCCAGTATCTCACTGCCGTCAAAGGCCTCCGTCCGGCTCACCGGCATCATGCAGCGGATCAGTTGAAAAGCATCCAGAATTTCATCTCGGGATACGGTCATCGTGGTGGGCAGGAAGCTGGTCACCCCGTTTTGCAGCACGCCCTTCGCCATCTTGCGCAGCCCCTCTTCGCGACCGTCGCTGATGTCTTCCCCCCAATAGCCGTGAATGTGCATATCCACTAGCCCGGGGCAGATATACAGCCCGCCGGCGTCTATCTGCTCCAGGCCCTCTGTCTGGTCCGCCCCCACAATGCCGCGGATGCGTTCGTCAAACAGCAGTGCAGCCCCGTGCAGTTCTCCATATTCTGCAAGGATGATGCCGTTGACCAGTGCTTTCATACGCTTCCGCTCCTTTAAAATTCTGTACGGAGGCGATTGTATCGCGATTTGTCCAACAAATCAACCATTGATTTGCAGAAACGTTGATAAAACAGGATTATGCGGACAGCACGATTTCTTTGTGCATTTATTCATCCTATGATACAATTTGCTGGTAACCAATATGGCGTGGTGATTCATCCCTGCGAGCAGGGCAATCAGAAGCCACCGGCCTCAGATCGGAAGTGAACACATGAGTGATGCGTCCCTCTTTTTTGTCATTGTAAACCGCGGAAAAGCCAATGATCTGCTGCATAAGGCCCAAGCCATTGGGGCCACGGGCGGCACCATTTTGCTGGGTGAAGGAACCATGCAGAGCACCTTCTATGACCTGCTTGGAATCAACCAAACTCACAAGGAAGTTCTGCTGATGGCCGTGCCCGATCAGGTGAGCGATCAACTATATAATATGTTGCGGGAGCACTTCAAGCTGCACAAGCGCTTTCGTGGCATCGCTTTCTCTGTGCCCTACAGGCCCTGGCGGCCGGGTGATGATACGCCTATGGTATCACACCGGCACACCGATGCGCCCTATCTATGCCTGTTCACCATTGTAGAGCGAGGGTTGGGGGATGAGTGTATGGCCATTGCCAGGGAGGCCGGTGCCCGGGGCGGCACCATCATCCA
>JAAZBR010000265.1 GCA_012513735.1 Clostridiales bacterium
ATCGCCAAAATGGTAGCGGACAGCGACAATGAGGTGGGATGTCACTCCCTGTACCATGAAACCGTGGGGGACGAGCTGTTTCCCATTCCCGGCGTTAAGCCACTGCTTCCCCATGAGGTGGAGCCCCGGCTGAAGCTGGCCACCCAGTGGGTGGAAGAGGCGGCCGGTGTGCGGCCGGTATCCTTCCGCTGTCCCCGGCTGTGGGGTTCCACCGCGGTGGTGAATGCGCTGGAAAGCCTGGGCTATGTGTCGGATGCCAGTTACCCCATGTACTTCTACAGACAGCGCTTCGCCCCCTATTTCCCCAGCCGGCAGGATTGGACCCAGGAGGGCGATTCCACGGTGCTGGAAATCCCCAACTTCGCCGACATGACCATGGAGAGCAAGGACCCTGGCTTAGAGCGGGACCGGGACCAGTGGCCTCTGTTCCGCACCGAGGGGGCTGACTATCTGCTGGGGCGGGTGGATTCCTTCCTTGCGTTCTATGAGCAGAACAATCTGCCCAAGTTCCTGTGCTTCTACATCCATCCCTGGGAGTTCTGGCCCATGGCGGAAAGCTACAATTTCGGCGAAGCCACGGTGATCCCCGATGCCTTCATCACCAAGAACTGCGGTGACAAGGCCCTTGAGGAACTGGGCAAGCTGATCGATGGCCTGAAGGCCCGGGGCGTGCAGTTCCGCACAGCCAAAGAGCTGACCGACATCTACAAGGAGAGGTCGAAATGAAAATAATCCCCGTCAAGCCGCTGACCGAGGAAAGCTTTGCCCGGTATGGCACTGTGATCACCACCCACAACCGTCCCTACGGAGGTGAGGAGGGCATCTACCGCTGGTATGAAAAGCAGGCGGAGGTTACAGACGCCCAAACGGTGTCCATCAACCTGCTGACTGCAGTGGAGCGGCCCTTCACCTGCCAGAAATTTGAGATGCACGCCCGCACCACCGAGACCATTCTGCCTCTCACCGGCGACATGATTGTGGCCGGCATCCCGGCAGGGGAACCCACCGCCGATCGGCTGGAAGCCTTCTATGTGCCTCAGGGCACCGGCATCTGCTGGGGGCCGGGCGTGTGGCATTTTGCACCCTACTCCCTGAAAGGCGACACCACCTGCGCCATTATCTTCCGCCATGGCACTGGCGGGGATGATGCAGTGATCATCCATCTGCCCGAAGAGGTGGGCATCGAGCGCTGAAAGCGCACCCGAGGCATGCAACGATAGACTGACGCCGGCCGCCCCATGGCCGGCGTTTGCTATAATGCTGATCCCAAACTTCAACGCATCGTCGCGCGGGTGCTTTTGATGCATCAAAGCTTTACATCAGTATAAACGCTGGACAGCAACCCTGGCGGCGCGTACACTCAAGGTATAGGATCATGGCAAAACATCTGTGGGAGATTGGAATGAAGAGCGTTTTCTTTACCGGAGCCACCGGTGGCCTGGGACAGGTCTGCGTGCAGGCCCTGAGCGGGCGGGGCTGGCAGGTGTTTGCCGCGGGCACCAATGAGGCCAGGCTGGCGCAGCTTGGGCAACTGCCACACGTGGTGCCCGTGCGCATGGATGTCTGCAGCCAGCAGAGCGTGGAGGACGCCCGGGATGCCGTGCTGCAGCATACGGACCGGTTGGATGTGGTTGTCAATTTCGCGGGAATATCCGCCTTTGCCCGCCTGGTGGAAGGGCAGGCCCTGCCCATTCTGCAGCGGAACCTGGACATCAACCTGATGGGCACAGCACGGGTGAATGCTGTGATGCTTCCGCTGCTGGAGCGGGCCAGTGGCCGAATCGTCAACTGCTCCTCCTCCGTGGGTTGGACCACGGCGCAACCCTTTGCCGGCGCCTATACGGCTTCCAAGCGGGCGCTGGAGGGCTACAACGACAGCTTGCGGCGGGAACTGATGTTTGTGAGCATTCCGGTGATCAAGCTGCAGTTTGGCGCTTACAACACCGATATGGTGGGCCAGTTGGAAGCCCAGTTCGACCAAACCCTGCGGCAGACCACCCGCTACCAGGCCATGCTGCAGCGCCTGTGGCCCCTGATGTTGGCGGTGCTGCACAGCAGCAGGGATCCTCGGGAGGTAGTACCAGTGGTGGTAAAGGCGCTGGAATCTCCAAGGCCGCGCCGCCAGTACCGGCTGGGCACCGGCTGGGCGCTGAGCCTGCTGGAGCTGCTGCCCGAGGGCGGCGTTGACCGTCTGTATCGGCTGCTGGGCAGGCTGGCCCAGGGGAGGAGGAAGACCACATGACGCCCTACGCCACGCCTTCTGCGGTGATGCTGTTGCTGCTGCGCCGGGTGGAGGGTCGCCCCCAGATCCTGCTGCAGCACCGCCATGGGGTGAAGTTGCTCAACGACCTGTGGGATACTGCGGTCACCGGCCATGTGGAACAGGACGAATCCATGCGTCAGGCGGTGATCCGTGAGGCCCGCGAGGAGCTGGGCATCCACATCGCCCTGGAGGATCTGCGGTTTTCCGCCCTGGGGCATGTGCTGATTCGTCCGGGCTACAGCTACTACAATGGTTACTTCGAGGCCCTGCGCTGGCAAGGGGAGCCCCGCATCATGGAAAGTAACAAGTGTGATGATCTGCGGTGGTTTGATGTGGACAATCTGCCCCCTGACATGATTCCCGAGCGGCGGGCGGCGGTGCTGAACCACTTCCGTGGCATCAGGTACCATGAGGTGGGCTTTGAGAAGACCCTGTCAGACAAAACTCAACTTCAGGAATAGAGGAGAAAAGCATTTCCAGAAGTTTAGACTAAGTATAAAACGGGTATACTCCTATCAGAAGCTGAAACACAGCACACAATGAAGGAGGATTCCCATGAGCGAAATCAACAACACAACCTATACCATGCCACTGATCGGCGACAAGGCGCCGGAATTTGAAGCCGTTACTACCCAAGGCAAGATCAATTTCCCGGCAGACTATAAGGGTAAATGGGTTATTCTGTTCTCCCACCCCGCTGATTTTACGCCGGTATGCACCACAGAGTTCATGACGTTTGCCTCCATGGCCGATGAGTTTAAGGCCCTGAACACCGAGCTGGTGGGCCTGTCGGTAGACTCTCTCTACGCCCACATTGCCTGGCTGCGCAAGATCCAGGAGTTGGAGTGGAACGGGATGAAAAACATGGAGGTCAAGTTCCCCCTGATCGAGGACATCAAGATGGACATTGCCCGCAAGTACGGCATGATCCAGGGGCAGAGCACCACCCAGGCCGTGCGCGCCGTGTTTGTCATCGATCCCAAGGGCGTGATCCGCACCATCCTCTACTATCCTGCCTCCACCGGTCGCAACTTTGATGAGATCAAGCGCATCATTCTGGCCCTGCAGAAGGCGGATAAGGATGCCGTCGCCACCCCGGCCAACTGGCGCCCGGGCCAGGACACCATTGTGCCCACCGCCGGAAGCTGCGGCGTAGCCAAGGAGCGTATGGAGAGCACGGACGAAGACCAGTACTGCCTGGATTGGTTTCTGTGCTTTAAGCGGGAGAAACAGAGCTAACTGCTTTTGTTCCCATAAGGCTGCCGGACCGTCGGCAGTCTTTTCTTATGCCCTTTTCTTATGCCATGTGCGCGGTTGCAACGCCGGCACCGCAATGCTATACTCTGTAAAGCATTTGGCGTGCCCGGCCTGCCGGGTGCGTGTTTGAAAGGCAGGGATCCCATGCAGGTGGAGGAATTTCTGCGCAGTGTCACCGCACTGCCAGGGCTGACCGGCCAGGAAGGTCAGGTGGCGGAATATATTGCAGCCGCCTTTCGCCCCTATGCCGACGAGGTTAAGATCGACCGGTGCAACAATGTCATCGCCCATGTGAAGGGTGATGGTCCCAGGCTGCAGTTCTGCGCCCATCTGGACGAAATCGGCCTGATGGTATCCAAGATCGAGGAGGATGGTTGCCTGCGCCTGCGCAACGTGGGCGGAGTAGACCCGCGTATCATGCCGGGCATGCAGGTGCAGGTGTACGGCAAGCGGCAGCTAACGGGCGTTATCGGCGCCAAGGCGCCTCACCTGCTGAGCCAGGAGGAGCGGGAGCAGAACTACAAGCGGGAAGACCTGTACGTGGATTTGGGCATGCCTGCCCCGCAGGTGCGGGAGCTGGTGCAGGTGGGAGATCTGGTGGCTCTGGAGGCCCGCTACGTCAATCTGCAGAATGGACGCATAGCCACCAAGACGGCGGATGACCGCGCCTGCGTGGCCATCCTGTACCGGGCCATGCAGCTACTGCGGGGCATGAAGCACAAGGCCGACCTGTATTTTGTGGCCACCTGCCAGGAAGAGATCGGCAGCTATGGCGCCGCCATGACGGCCTTCAGCATCCAGCCTGACTATGGCATCGCGCTGGATGTGTGCCACGCCCATACGCCGGGCGCGCCAAGCTGGCGCACCCACGAGTTAGATGCCTTGGTGGCCAGCACAGGCCCCTTTGTGCATTCCATGGTGCGGCGCAAGCTGATGGAGACCGCCAAGCAGAACAACATTCAGGTGCAGACCGCCGTGGTGCCCCGCAGTACCTTCACTGATGCTGATTCGATGAACATTCAGCGGGGCGGCATCCCCACCGCGCTGCTGGAGCTGCCCCTCAAGTACATGCACACCGCCGTGGAGGTGCTGGACATGCATACGTTGGAGGAGGGAGCGCGGCTGCTGGCTCACTTTGCCTGCGCAGCGGAGCTGGCCTGGGAGGATGAGCTATGGACCTGAAAACGCTGACCGAGCTGAACGGTATCTCCGGCGATGAGGGCAGGGTGCGCCGTGCTCTGATGGAGGCTGCCCGTCCTCATTGCGACGAGGTATCTATCGACCGCAGCGGCAACCTGATCTGCAAAAAGAAGGGCGCCGACCCCAGCCTGCCCGAGGTGTTGTTTGCCGCGCACATGGATGAGGTGGGCTTCATCATCGCCGGCTATACTGATGACGGCCTGTTGCGCATCCGTTCCGTTGGGGGCATCGACCCCAGGGTCATCGTCTCCAAATGGGTGCTTGTAGGGCCGGACAGGTTGCCCGGCGTGATCGGCGCCATGGCCATCCACCTGCAGACTATGGCTGACCGCAAAAAGGTGCTGGACTATGACGGCCTGTACATCGACATCGGCGCCAAGGACAAGGCGGAGGCCGAGAAGCTGGCGCCCCTGGGCACCTATGCGGCCTTTGATACGGCCTACACGCCCTTTGGTGAGGGTATGGTGATTGCCAAGGCGCTGGATGACCGGGTGGGTTGCTACAACTTGCTGCGCCTGCTGCAGGGCAACTATCCCTGCGACATTACCTGTTGTTTTGTCACCCAGGAGGAAGTGGGGCTGCGCGGTTCCATCGGTGCGGCATACGGCAGTCAGGTAGAGGTGGCCCTTGTGTTTGAAGGCACCGCTGCCAACGACCTGGGGGATGTGCCGGAAAGCCAGCGTGTTTGTCAGGTTGGCTACGGCGTTGCCGTTAGCTTTATGGACGGTGCCAGCGTAGGCAACCGGGAGCTGTTCAAGCTGCTGCCTGCTCTGGCGGAGAGCGCCGGCATCCCCTGCCAGATCAAGCAGGGTGTAACCGGCGGCAACGATGCGGGCAGCTTCCAGTATGGCGGCGATACCGGTGCCGGCACGGCCCGCACCATGGTACTCAGTGTACCTTGCCGCTATATTCACTCTGGCGCATCGGTGGCTGCTCTCAGCGACATCGATGCCCAGCTCCACCTAGCCCAGGAATACCTGAACAATCTCTAAGGGAGGCAGCATAGATGCTACGGGATACGCTCAAAACTCTGCTCAATGCCTGGGGCCCCTCGGGCAACGAGCACAATGTGGCGGAGGAGATCAAGGCCCTGCTGGGCGGACATGTGGATGCCATCCGCACCGATGCTATGGGTAACCTGATTGTGGAAAAATATGGGCAGGATGACAATGCCAAGCGCATCATGATCTCCGCCCACATGGACCATATCGGCATGGTGGTTACCGCCATCGAAAAAGAGGGCTTTCTGCGGGTAGCCCCGGTGGGCGGTCTAAGCCTGAAGGCCAGCGAATACCGCCACGTTGTGTTTGAAAACGGCGTGGAGGGTGTGTTGCTGAGTCAGCCGGTGCAAAACGGCGAGCCCAAGGTGAAGGATCTGTTCATCGACATCGGAGCCGCCGACCGGGAGGAAGCGCTGAGTATGGTACAGGTGGGCGACTTTGCCGTGTACGCGCCCCATGTGTTTCCGCTGGGCAAGCACCGCATCGCGGCGCCCGCCATGTATGACCGCTGCGCCTGTGCCCTGCTGGTGGAGTTGCTGCTGTACGCAGAAGACCAGAAAAATACCATCGTGGGCGTCTTCAGTACCCAGGAGGAGTTGGGTCTGCGCGGCGCGCGGGTGGCAGCCTTTGCTGAGGAGCCTGACATCGGCCTGGCGCTGGATGTAACCGGCTGGGGCGATACGCCTGAAAATAAACTACCCGATCTGAAACTGGGCGCGGGCCCGGCAGTCAAGATCATGGATGCCTACATGGTAGCCAGCCCCATGGTGCGGGATGCCCTGTTTGAGGCGGCAGATCTGGCTGATGTGGCCGTGCAGCGGGAGGTGCTGCCCTACGGTGGCACCGATGGCGCAGCCATCCAGCACAGCCGGGGCGGCGTGCCCACGGGCACTTTGTCCATCCCCTGCCGCTATGTGCATTCCGCCTGCGAAACCATCGACATGCGCGATATGGAAGGCGCGCTGAAAATACTGCTGCAGTTTGTCAACCTGATATAAGCACACAGGGAGGAAATACCATGATTATCACCACCACCAACAACGTAGAGGGCCGGCAGGTGCAGGCTTACCAGGGCATTGTCTTCGGCGAGGTCATCAGCGGCATCAACATTTTGAAGGATATCGGCGCCGGCTTGCGCAATTTCTTTGGCGGCCGCTCCCAGGGCTATGAGGAGGAATTGCTCAGTGCCCGTACCCAGGCTCTGCAGGAGATGGAACAACGCGCCGGCCAGTTGGGGGCCGATGCCGTGATCGGCGTCAAAATGGATTACGAGGTGCTGGGCGCCGACAATGGCATGCTGATGGTGACCTGCTCGGGCACCGCTGTCAAACTGAGCTGACCGGCCGCCCTCTCCCATACGACACTGTATTTCCATGGACTACGGGCAGCGGGGCTGCCCCTTGCACATTATGCAGATCGGAGAAACACATGAAAGCCATGACCGCTAACCAGCTTCGTCAGCTTTTTATCGATTTTTTTGTCTCCAAGGGTCACGCGGTGATTCCCTCGGCCTCGGTGATTCCGGAGAATGACCCCACGGTGCTGTTCACCACCGCGGGCATGCATCCCCTTGTGCCCTATCTGATGGGCCAGCCTCATCCGGCGGGCAAACGCCTGGTGGATGTGCAGAAGTGCATCCGCACCGGCGATATCGACGATGTGGGCGATGCCAGCCACCTCACCTTTTTTGAAATGCTGGGCAACTGGAGCCTGGGCGACTACTTCAAGAAGGAGATGATTCCCTGGAGCTGGGAGTTTCTCACCAGCCCCGAGTGGCTGGGTATCGACAAGGATCGTCTGGCCTTCAGCGTGTTTGAAGGCGATGAGGACGCGCCTCGGGATACCGAGAGCTATGACCTGTGGCGTAGCTGCGGGGTACCTGCAGAGCGTATTTTCTATTTGCCCAAGGAGAACAACTGGTGGGGCCCTGCCGGGCTGACCGGCCCCTGCGGTCCGGACACCGAGATGTTTTTCATTTCCGACGGCCAGCCCTGCGGGCCGGATTGTTCCCCTGCCTGCAACTGCGGCCACTACCTGGAGATCTGGAACGATGTGTTCATGCAGTACAACAAGCAGGCTGACGGCAGCTTTGTGCCGCTGGAGCATGCCAATGTGGATACCGGCATGGGCCTGGAGCGCACCATCGGCGTGCTGACGGGCAAGCGTTCGGTCTACGAGACCGACCTGTTCACCGGCATCATCGCTCGCATCGAGGAGCTGTCCGGCAAGAAGTATGCGGGCGCCCAGGAGGAGGACACGCGGGCTTTTCGCATCGTGGCCGATCACCTGCGCACCGCCACCTTTATATTGGGCGATCCCCGGGGTGTCAGCCCCAGCAATGTGGACCAGGGCTATGTGCTGCGCCGGCTGATCCGCCGGGCGGTGCGCTTTGGCCGCCAGTTGGAGCTGCCCGACGGCTTTACGGCGGAAATCGCCCTGACCATCATCAACCAGTACAAGGCCGTGTACCCGGAGCTGGAGCAAAACCGTAGATTCGTGCTGGAGCAGCTATTGCTGGAGGAGAAGCGCTTTCAGCGTACCCTCAACCAGGGGCTGAAGGAGTTTGAGAAGGCCATTGGCCGCATCGGCCAGGTGACCGAGATGTTCTCCGGCATGAAGGATGCACTGCAGGAGAAGCTGTTCAACCCTCAGGCCATGCAGCGCATGCGGGAGGCGGCTGAGGCCGCACGGAACGTAGGTTCCAGCCTGCGTCCAACGCCTGAGATGCTGCAGATACGCGAGGAAATCACCAAGTTTGTGGAAGCCCTCCAGACCGTGGAAGCCTTCCAGAAGAAGGCTGAGCAGTTTTTGCAGAGCATGAAGACCATCAACGGCCGGGATGCCTTTAAGCTGTACGACACTTTTGGTTTCCCGGTGGAGATCACCATGGAGCTCGCCCGGGAGCGGGGGCTGAAGGTGGACGAGGAGGACTTTGCCCGGCGCTTCAAACAGCACCAGTTGACCAGCCAGGCGGGGGCCGAGCAGCGCTTTAAGGGCGGCCTGGCCGACCATGACGAGGAGACCACCAAGTTGCACACGGCCACCCACCTGCTGCACGCGGCCCTGCGCCGTGTACTGGGCGAAGACGTGCACCAGAAGGGCAGCAACATCACGGCGGAGCGCCTGCGTTTTGACTTTACCTTTGGCCGTAAGATGACCCCGGAGGAATTGGCCGAGGTGCAGCGGCTGGTGAACGACGCCATTCAGCGCAAGATGCCCATCACCATGGAGGAGATGACGGTGGATCAGGCCAAAAGCCAGGGCGCCATCGGCCTGTTTGAAAGTAAGTATGGCGACCGGGTGCGCGTTTACACCATGGGCGACTTTTCCAGGGAGATTTGCGGCGGCCCCCATGCCAACAATACCGGTGATCTGGGCGGTTTCAAGATCCTGAAGGAGGAGGCCTCCTCTGCCGGCGTGCGCCGAATCCGCGCCGTTGTGGGCGAGGCGGCAAAAGCTTAGGCTGTGACTATGTGGGATAGAGGGTTATGTGCCCTCTATCCCTTTTTTATCAGAAGGGAAGGGGTGATCGGATGCAGACAGATCAGTTCCAGCAGGCTATAGCCTTTTGCAGCCGCAAGCCTGTAACCCGTGTCCTGGCACTGGACGGACTGGAGCGCGGCACGGCCCGGGTACTGGGGCTGGAGCCGGGGGCCCTGCTGCTATATGATGCCCGGCTGGATGGACACCTGCTCTGCTGGGAGGAGGAAGAAACCGCCCGTCGGCTGCTGCAGCGCCTGCCGGCTTGTGAGATGCTGCTGCTGGAGCATGTGGCGCTGGAGGAGGAAGCCCGGGCACGGTTTGGCTTCAAGGGCGGCATACACTGTCATAGCTGTGCCCGCCTGTCCCGGGAACGGGTGCCGGTGGGGCATCCCCTGGAGCTCCGCCCGTTAACAACCGCGGATTTTGATATGGTGTGGGCGCACTATCAGCAGTTGGATGAGGCAGGAGTGCGCAGTGCGCTGGCAGAGGGGCGCATGTTTGGCGGCTGGTTGACGGAAGGGCTCCATTCAGGGCAGATGGTGGGTTTCGTCGGCATCCATGCGGAGGGCGCCCTGGGCATGCTGTATGTGTTCGAGCGGTTTCGCCGGCAGGGATTTGCGTATGCCATGGAGGGTCTGATGATCAACCGCCAGTTGGACCATCACCTGCGGGTGTATGGACAGGTGGTGGTGGGCAATGAAACCTCTACCCGGCTGCATCGCAGGCTGGGATATGTATTTGCAGACGCCCCCAGCGCCTGGCTGTGGTAGCGGCGCTTGGACGGGCGGAAAAGAGGAATAGCACTGTCGTCAACCCGCAGGGGGGAAGGAGGCACCATGCAGCTTGTTCTGATTCGACACGGAAAAACGGACTACCGCCCAGTGGATGAACGGGGGCTGATTGGCAATGGGCGCGACCTGGCTCCTTTGGGTAACAAGGGCATTCGTCAGGCGGAGGAATGTGCCCGCCGCACAGCGCTCAAGGGGGTGGAGTTGATTCTCAGCTCGCCCTACACCCGGGCGCTGCAGACGGCGGCCATCATCAGCCGCATCACCCAAATCCCTCTCAGGGTAGAGATCGACCTGCGGGAGTGGCAGCCGGACCGCACTCACCTGTACGGAAGCACCCAGAATGTCCGGGATTCCCAGTCTGCCTACGACCAACACCGGGGCGTCCATCCGGAGGGAGAGACGCCGCTGTGGGAGAGCACCGCTGAAATGATTGCCCGCCTGCGCCCGGTATTTGACCGCTACCTGCAGGAGGGATGGGAGAAGCTGGCTGTGGTGGCGCACGGCATGGTCATTGGCCGGCTGACGGGCATAGGCAGCGTGCAGCACTGCTTACCCTACACCATCACCTACACGGAGGACTATACCTGGCACCACTGGGTAGAGGACGGAATTTGATTAAAGGTGGGTACAAACCACAAAGGCAGCGGCTGACAGGAAAGCCGCTGCCTTTGTACATGTTTCCGTCAGCGGAAAGCCCTTCGCTGTTGCAGCATCAGCAGCACGGCTACGCTGGCTGATACCCAGGCAACCAGAATGAAGCCCAGGTCACGCACCATGTCCCAGCTGGTACCGTCCGTGCCCTTGATGGCGAAGTGGGCTGCCACATAGCAAAGGGATAAGCAGAGTAGGTTGAGAAGCACCCAGCGGGCCCGGGCCTTTTTGTGCAGAAGCAGCAGCAGCACTGCCAGCACAGTGGCTACGATGGCTGCCAGCCTCCAGTAGTAGTTGAGCGCGAGATGGGGCAGCAGCACCAGGCCCATGTCCTCCCCGGGCGGGCCATAAAGCTGCACGGCCAGTTCTCCGGGATACACGTAGTACACCCGCAGCGTTCCCTGCTCTTCAAAAGAGGTGGTAAAGGTGCCGGGGCTGTCCGCGGGGGCGGCATCGCTGTCAAAGAAGCTGAGATATACCGTGGTGCCGGAGGACATGCCCCGCTCTATCTCTTCCTGGCTGGGCACATCTATTTGGGACCACACCCCGGTGACGCCCCGCCCCTCCACCACCACCTGGCCGGGGCTTACCTCCTTCAGTGCAACAAGGTCGGGCGAATAGCGTAGATACTGGCGTGTGCTGGTGTGGTAAAACAGCACCGTGCCTGCAAATACCACCAGGGCGACGGCGATGCCAATGCGGCGCCACCGATCCCGCCTGAGGCGGGTGACCACACCGCGCAGGGGGGCCTGGGCATCGGGCGAGGGGGTTTCCACCTTCCTTATTTCCTCAAGGGTACGGCTGCAGTGGGGACAGCCGGACAGGTGCTCTTCCACCAGGGCAACACTCTCTGCGCCCAGCAGGCCTTCCTGATAGAGCGGCAGCAGATCGGTCATGACACCACAGGATATGCTCATTCCTTTTCCTCCAGTTCGTTTTTCAGCTTGCTCCTGGCCCGGTGGTAGGTGACACAGGCCCAGTTGGCGCTCTTGCCAAACAGCTCTCCAATTTGCCCAAAGCTAAGCTCGCCCAGCACTCGCAGGGAGAATACCTCCCGGTAGGGCTCCTGCAAGCCGTGCAGGGCGTGATGGGCCTGCATGGCGTCATTAGCTAGATCAAAACTCTCGGCCAGGCTGTGGGGATCGGGAAGGTCCTCCGGCACTTCAACAGAGGGGCGGCACTGATGGTAGCGTAAATAATCCAGGTACAGGCGCTTGAGGATCTGGCACAGCCACACCCGCAGTTCGCATTCACCCCGGAAGCTATGGAGGGCGTTCATGGCCTTCAGAAAGCAGTCGCTGCACAGGTCCTCGGAAAGCGCCTTGTCGCCCGCTGTTAGGTGCAGGGCGTAACGGTACACATCTCCGAAATAGGCCTGGTAGACGGCCTCAAAATCCCGCACCCTTTCACCCCCTCATTGATAGGACGAATCAATCCGTACAATCTTACAACAAAAACGAAAATACCGGATCCCCCCGGGTGGCGAAACGATGGTTCGTTCTCTTCTTAGAGAAAAATCATCTGTTCTGACAGCCATCTGCCCGCCACGTTGCGTGAACCCTCAAAATCCCGTATGATGGGCCCATTGACACATGGATGGAGGACGCACATGCCCCTGGATGGATTGACCTATGGGTTTATCGCCCGCGAGCTGGAGGCGGCTTTGCTGGGGGGCAGGGTGGACAAGGTGCAGCAGCCCGAAAAGGACATGGTGTTGCTGCATATCCGGGCGGCCGGCCAGAGCCACCGGCTGCTGATCAACGCCAACCCCACCGGCACCCGCCTGCACCTGACCCAGAACAGCTATGAAAGCCCCCTGGAGGCGCCGGTGTTCTGCATGCTGATGAGAAAGCACCTGGTGGCAGGGCGGGTGCAGGCCATCCGCCAGGTAGAGGGCGACCGGCTGCTGTGCATGGAAATTGCGGCCCAGGATGAGCTGGGGGAGAAGCGGAACAAGCAGCTTTGGTTTGAGGCCATGGGGCGGCATACCAACCTGAGCCTGGTGCAGGAGGGGCGTATCATCGACAGCATTCGCCATGTGACCGACGAGATGAGCCGGGTGCGCCGCATGCTGCCCGGCGCTTCCTATGAGATGCCGCCTGCCCAGAACAAGCTGTCGCCGGAGGCGCTGGACGGGGACCTGTTGGCCATGCGCCTCAACCAGGAGGGGGGGCGCGCCGACCGGGCGGTGGCAGCGGTGCTGTCGGGCATCGGGGTGGGCACCGCGCGGGAGATCTGCCTGCGCCTGACGGGGGAGGAGCAGCCGCAGCTATCCGCCCTCAAGGTATCCGCTTTTGCCCACAGCTTGGTGCGCTTTGTGCAGGCGCTGCCCGCCATGGCCCAGCCTATGCTGTATCTGGATGAGCAGGGCTTGCCCAAAGAGGCATTGCCCTTTCCCTTCCTGACGCTGCCTCACGAGCGCCAGCAGGCTATGGACAGCCTGTCCCAGGCGCTGGATACCCTTCACTATGAGAAGGACCGGCACAACCGGCTGATGCAGCGCTCCAGCGCCTTCCGCCGCACGCTGAAGGCAGCCGAGGAACGGGCCATCCGCAAGCTGGCTTTGCAGGAGGAGGAGCTGGGTGCCGCCAGTCGCATGGAGGAATACCGGGTGGCGGGCGAGCTGCTGACTGCCTACGGGCATATGGTACAGAAGGGGGCCGAGAGCGTCACGCTGCCCAATTACTACGATGGGGGCGAAATGGAGGTTTTGCTGGAGGTGGCCCTCAGCCCCGCACAAAACGCCCAGCGCTATTTCAAGAAGTATCGCAAGGCGCACACCGGGCGCAGGCTGGCCGCCCAGCAGAAGGAGAAAACCCTGGAGGAGCTGCGGCTGATCGAGGATGCCACCTTCGCCCTGCAGCACGCCCGCAGCCAGCAGGACCTGAGTGAAATCAAAGAGCCCATGCGCCAGGCCGGCATCATCAGGCGGGAGGCCGTGCCCCGGGGCAAGGCCCGGCCCCGAAAGGAGAGCCAGCCCCTGCGCTATCGCTCCGAGGAGGGTTTCAGCATTCTGGTGGGCCGCAACAGCCTGCAGAATGAGCGCCTGTTGAAGCTTGCCCAGGGCACCGACCTGTGGCTGCATGCCAAGGACATGCCCGGCTCCCACGTCATTGTGCAGCTTGAAGGCCGGGAGGCGCCCGAAGCTACGTTGCTGCTGGCTGCCCGGCTGGCCGCCTTCTATAGCAAGGGGGAGGGTGTCAGCGTGCCGGTCAACTATACCCTGCGGCGCTATGTCAAAAAACCCGGCAGCGCGCCGGCCGGCTTTGTGACGTTCACCAATGAAAAGCTGCTGATTGCCAGTGCCGCCGAGGCGGAGCTGAAGCCCTTTGAAATAACAAGCTGAAGGCTTCTTCTTGTTTCCGAAGCGGGTGTCGTGCGCCGTCCGGCTGGAACAGACAAAAGGGGATGCCTCCTGCCCCACAATAAAACAAGGCCGCTCCTTTAAGGACGGGGCCTTGTATGTTTATTTGGTTGACGATGCTGCTACTGATCCAGCGGGATGCCCTGGGCGCACAGGGGGCAGCTTTTGACTGCATAGTTGCCTACCGTCACGCTGTGCAGGGCGGCAAAGGGTGCGTCAAAGCTCAACTTGCCGCCTGATTTGTCCACGATGCAGCCAACGCCCACCACGTTGCCTCCCAGCGCACGGACAATCTCCGTCATTTCGCGTACGCTGGTGCCGGTCTGCACCTCGTCCTCAATCAGCAGCACTCTGGTGCCCGGCGCAATGGTGAAGCCGCGCCGCAGGGTCATGGCGCCGTCCCGTCGCTCACAGTAGATGTACGGCAGGTTCAACGCGCGGCTGACCTCATAGCCCGGCAAAATGCCACCCACTGCCGCGCTGAAAACGGCCTGGGCGCCGCTTTCTGCAAAGTGCTCCGCCAGCGCCTGGCCGATGCGGGCACCCACCTGAGGATGGCGGAACAGGCTGGCACACTGCACCGCATGATCGCTGTGGCGACCCGATGCCCGTTGAAAATGACCCGTGCGAATAACCCCGTGTTCATCCAGCAGGGTGCGCAGGCTGTTTTGATCCATGATGCTCTCCCTTCGCGCAGCCTACTGCCCCAGGGGCGGCACATAGCTGCCCTTGTAGCTGTAGCTGCAGGTGGTGCAGGTATAGGTGGTATATCCCCATGCATCCCGGGTGGGGCTGGTGACGGCGGTCGCGTACAGCGGATCCTTGCAGGCCTGGGGCAGCAGCAGTTTCTTGTAGTTCTTGCTCTCCTTGCTCTCAAAGCGGATTTCCCGGTTGCCGGTCACTTCCACCGTCTTATGCAGTTTCTCACCCAGGAAGGGTCTGGAATAGGCTCGGCGGTCGCCGCCCTGCTCAAAGAAGCGAATGGTGGCGTCCACTTGGTTATCCTGCACATAGCCTTGGTGCTTGCCGCCGTGCTTGGGGTGGTAGTGGTACATGCCGATCAGCCCGCCGTTGTGCGCGTAGCCCCGCACCGAAGCATAGCCCGACAGCTTGACGCTGTTGCGCAGAATGTCCGGATACCCCACCGCGATGAGGCCGCCCAGAAACTGCTCGCAGCGGATGCGGGGGGTGGTGCTGGCAAACACCAGCTCCACATCGGCCTTGCTGTCCGCAATCAGGCCGCTGCCAAATCCCACCAGGCCGCCTACGCCGCCCATCTTGCCCTTTTGCATCACGTGGATGCGGCCGGTGACCGAGCAGCCGGTGATCTGCGTGTTTTCGGCATAGCCTGCCAGGCCTGCGCCAAAGCAGTTGTTCGCGTCCTCGATCAGCACATCCACGCCCAGCAGATGGAGGTTGGTGATCCGGGCATCCTCCACCACGCTGAACAGGGCGGCAAAGTCGGTGGTATAGCGCTTGTGGTTGCCGTCAATGGTCTTCGCCTGATCGGGGCCCACGGACGTGATCTGCAGGTTGTACAGCGTATGGCCCTGTCCGTCCAGCTCTCCCCGGAAGGGGATGGGCGTCCAGGGGATGCCCTGCATGTCGATATCCTGGGCCAGGACATAGCGGCCCCCCGGGTCCCGGGCGATGGCGGCCAGGCCGACGGCATCGCGAATCTCCACTGCGGCAGGCTGCGCAAAAGCGCTCAGGTGAAACAGCAGGCAAAGGGCCAGCAGGCCATGGAACAGCTTTTTCATGGGGTTTTGTCTCCCAACGTGGCGGCGCACCGCCCTTGATGGGGAAAGTATACCATCGCAACCGGCGTGAAGGCAAGGAACTTGCCCCACATCCTCCCCTGTGCTACATTGTTGTTGCATACACAACATGACAAGGTAAGGAGATTGAACATGGACAAACAGCAGGTGTTTTCGCACGTTGACCATACCCTATTGAAGGCCGTGTCCACCTGGTCTCAGGTGGAGGCGCTGTGCAGGGAGGCGGTGGACCATGGCATGGCCACGGTGTGCATCCCGCCCAGTTTTGTCAAAAGAGCCTGCGAGGCATTTCCCGCGCTGAAGGTGTGCACCGTGATCGGCTTCCCTTTGGGCTACAGCACCATGGCCGTCAAGCTGTATGAGGCCCAGCAGGCCCTGCAGGAGGGCGCAGCTGAAATCGACATGGTGGTCAACCTGGGCGATGTGAAGGCAGGCAACTTTGACGCCGTTACCGAGGAGATTGCCGCTCTCAAAGCGGCCGCCGGCCAAAAGGTGCTGAAGGTGATCGTGGAAACCTGCTACCTGACCGAGCAGGAAAAGGTTGCCCTGTGCCATTGCGTCACCAAGGGCGGCGCCGACTACATCAAAACCTCCACCGGCTTTGGCACCGGAGGTGCCACCCTGGATGATGTGAAGCTGTTTGCAAATCATATCGGCCCCAAGGTGAAGATCAAAGCCTCCGGTGGTATCCGCACCAGGGAAGACTTGGAAGCCTTTTTGGCCGCCGGCGCGGACCGCCTGGGCGCCAGCGGCGCGCTGCAGGCATACGCCGAAAAAGGTTGATGCAGAACCTGTCTCCGCTCTGCAAGGTTCTTTTCGATCGCCCGCCCGCATTTGCCGGGCGGTTTCCTTCTGTCTTTTGTTTACGGGAAGCAAGAAGGTGTATAATGGTGTCGAAGGCCATGGGCTTTCGGAAAGGCGGTTGTGTACCATGAAAAAAACCATTGTCCTGTTGCTTTGCCTGATGTTGCTGCCCCTGGCCCTGCCAGCCCAGGCGGCGGAGCCCATTCGCATATACGGCCTCAAAGGCCCCACCGGCATGAGCCTTGCCCCCATGATCCGCGAGGCAAACCCGGCCTACACCTTCACGCTGGCGGCTGCACCCGAGGAGCTGGTGGGCACCGTTGTTTCGGGCAACTATGATATCGCGGCCCTGCCCACCAACCTGGCTGCCGTGCTGTACCAGCGCACCAAGGGCGCTGTGCAGATGCTGGCCATCAACACGTTGGGCGTGCTCTACGTGCTGGAGAAGGGCGACACCGTGCATACCGCCCAGG
>JAAZBR010000266.1 GCA_012513735.1 Clostridiales bacterium
GCTCATTGATTTTCCATAGCATAGCATCCGCTTCAAAAAGCGTCAAAAGGATTTACATTGGGCAGATGCTGTGTTAATATATTTTTTGCGGCTTATAACCGTTTGCTCGGGTGGTCGATTTCTCACCGTCCATCTGTGTTCACGGCGATTGAAGAGGGGCAGGCCGCGCCCCAAGAAGGAGAAGACCATGGATAAGACCCTGAAGACCCAGATCATTGGCAGTTATGCCCGCCATGAGGGCGACACCGGATCGCCCGAAGTACAGATTGCCCTGCTGACCGAGCGCATCAACCACCTCAACGAGCACCTGAAGCTCAACAAGAAGGACCATCACAGCCGGCGTGGGCTGTTGCTAATGGTTGGTCAGCGCCGCGGGCTGCTGGACTACCTGAAAAGAACAAACATTGAGCGCTACCGCTCATTGATTGCCGAACTGAACCTGCGCAAGTAAGCGCCACGGTCGGGGTCTGCAAAGGCGCCCCGGCCGTTTTGTGTACAGAGGGGCTAAAGGCAAGCCCCTTGGATGGAGAAGGAGAAGAGAATGGAACCCAGAACCTACAGTATGGATTTTGCCGGACGCCCCCTCAGTTTCGAATTTGGACGCTATGCCGAGCAGGCCGCGGGCTCTGTGCTTGTGCGCTACGGCGACACGGTGGTGCTGGTCAGCGTGACCGCCTCCGAAAAACCCCGCGACGGCATCGATTTTTTTCCGTTGAGCGTTGACTTTGAAGAGAAGCTCTACTCAGCGGGCAAGATTCCCGGCGGCTTCATTAAGCGTGAAAGCCGCCCCACTGAAAAGGCTATCCTGACCTGCCGCCTGATTGACCGCCCGCTGCGTCCGCTGTTTCACAAGGGGATGCGCAACGATGTACAGGTGGTGGCCACCGTATTGTCGGTGGATGTCAACAATCCCCCGGATATCCCCGCCATGATAGGATCCTCCATTGCGCTGTGCGTGAGCGACATCCCTTGGGCGGGCCCCACCGGTTCTGTTACAGTGGGCCGTATCGATGGTCAGTTTGTGCTGAACCCCACCGAGCCCCAGACCGCCCTCAGCGACCTGCACTTGACGGTGTCCGGAACCAAGGACGCCATCATGATGGTGGAAGCAGGTGCCAAGGAAGTCTCCGAAGAAGTGATGCTCAGCGGCATCCTTTATGCACATGAGTCCATCAAGCAGTTGGTGGCCTTCCAAGAGAAGATTGTTGCGGAGATCGGCAAGCTCAAGCGTGATTTCCCGCTGTTTGTAACCGGCGATGATGTCAAAACCGCGGTCCGTGAATATGCCTTTGACAAGGTAAAGTGGTCCTTTGAAACAACCGTGCGCGAGGAACGTCAGCAACGGGAAGAGCAGGTTAAGCAGGAAGTGACCGCCCATTTTGCGCAGCAGTTTGAAGGCCGCGAGGGCGAGGTGGGCGATGCGCTGTATTCCCTCAATAAAGAGGTGATGCGCCGCAAGATCCTGGACCAGGGAATCCGCCCTGATGGCCGGAGCACTGAGGAGGTACGCCCCATCTGGTGTGAAGTCGGCATTCTGCCTCGTACCCACGGCAGTGCTGTGTTTACCCGCGGGCAGACACAGGTGCTGACCACCACCACGCTGGGCTCCCTGCGGGAGGTGCAGATACTGGACGGCATCTCGCCGGAAGAGACCAAGCGCTACATTCATCACTACAACATGCCCCCCTATGCCACCGGTGAGGCGGGCCGCATGCGCGCCCCCGGCCGCCGCGAGATTGGCCACGGTGCGTTGGCTGAACGTGCGCTGGAACCTATGATCCCCACGGAGGCCGATTTCCCGTATGCCCTGCGCCTGGTCAGCGAAGTGCTGTCCAGCAACGGCTCCTCCTCCATGGCTTCGGTTTGTGGCAGTACCCTGTCGCTGATGGATGCCGGTGTGCAGATCAAGGCGCCGGTGGCTGGCGTGGCCATGGGCCTGATCAAGGACGACACCTCCGACAAGGTGTCGGTGCTGACCGATATCCAGGGCCTGGAGGACTTCCTGGGCGATATGGACTTCAAAGTGGCAGGCAGCATGAACGGCATCACTGCCATTCA
>JAAZBR010000267.1 GCA_012513735.1 Clostridiales bacterium
CCGCCTACGCTGATCAAGTTTGAAACGCCTTCCGAATCGGTGCTGACCGGTGTCAAAACCTATTTCACCTTCACCGCCGACAGCACGGTGGATGAAGTGCGCATGTTTGACGACCTGGGTACCGAGATCATCGGCCAGCTTTCCAACGCGGACGAGGACAAAAAAATCTGGTCCTTGGCTGTGGTGTTTGACCAGCCCTTCGATTCCGTCTTGCGTGCCGAAGTGCGCCGAGGCGAAACCTGGTATCCGTCGGACAAAACCCTGTCCCTGAACGTGATCGCCCCCACGCCTACCCCGCCGCCGCTGCCCCAGGAGACTGCCCAGCCGCAGCCTGCTGTGCAGCCGGTGCCGACCGATGCGCCCTTTGTGATACCCACCGATGTGCCGACTGCCGTTGCTACCGACGCTCCCGCGCCACAGCCTGTGGCCGCCTTTGTGGTGCCCACGCCGCAGAGCGTGCCCCAGGCGCCCGTCAACACGCTGGCGCCGCTGCCTGTTGCTGAGCCCGTTGCGGAGGAGCCCGGAGCAGCGGATGACATCATCATCTACGACGATGTGCAGGAGGATGCCCCGGCGGCCGACAGCCAGATCGGTGTGGAGGGCGCCACCGGCGCCGTGCTGATCACCCAGGCCCCCTATGTGGTGTTGCCCAGCGGCGACCAGCAGGCAGGGATTCCGCCGGAGGCTGTGAACCCGGCGGCGTCCCTTATGGACGAGATCCCCATCTTTATCGATGAAATGCCCGGGCAGGTCCCCGCAGCCCCCACAGCCGATGGAGTGACCGAGCCTGCAGCGGCAGAGCCGATAGCGGCCGAGCCTGTAGCGGCTGATCCCGCAACCGAGGTGACGACGGATGCTGTGTCGGAAGGGGTTACGGACATTGCCGCAGAGCCCGCCCAGCAACCTGCCGAGGAGCCGGCGGCTGTGGCAGAGGTCCCTGCGGCTCCCGCCAGCAGCCCCATGCCCGTGCTGACGGCCGCCGCCGCTGAAAGCGCCGACCCGGCCAAGCTGAAGATCACCGACACTGTGTACCAAAATGGCAAAAAGGTGACGGAGCTGACACGTACCGCGCCGGTCAGCATGTCGTCTCCCGCCGAATACCTGAGCTATGAGGGCGGCGTGTTCACCTTCCGCGGGGACTCCTTCAGGGGCAATGCGGCCTTCGGTACGGCGGACATGCCCCTGAAGCAGCTCAGCGTGCTGTGGAAGGCGCCCTTGGGCAGCATGCGTACCAGCAGCGGTACCCTGTATGGCCTGGGATGGACGGGACAGCCCGCCATCGTCAAGTGGGCCAAGGAGTTGCGCCAGATGATGAACCTGAATGCCGTCAAGAAGGAGGTTGCCGTCCTTAAGGAGGTCATCGCCGCCGGTCAGGATGGCAAGATCTACTTCTTCGACCTTAACGACGGCGTAGCCACCCGCGATCCCATCGATGTGGGCTATCCCATGAAGGGCTCGGTGGCGGTGGATGCAGCCGGCCAGCCCATGATGGCAGTGGGCCAGGGCATTTCACAGCTTCCGAAGAAAACCGGCCCCATTGGCCTCCGGGTGTTTGACCTGATCACCCAGAAGGAAATGTACCTGCTGAACGGCCGCAAGAGCAAGACCCAGGCGCAGTATTCCACCAACGGCGCCTTTGACGGCACCCCGCTGTTTGAGCGCAACACCGGCACCCTGGTGGTAGCAGGTGAAAACGGTTTGCTGTACACTGTGGCCCTCAACACCAAATTTGACTACCTGGACAAGCACACCATTGCGGTGGAGCCTGCCATCACCTACCTGCGCAGCAAAACGGCCAAGCAGGCCGATATGTCGGTGACCGCCGAGGCCAGCGTGGCCATGTACGCCAAGTATGTCTACATGGCGGATCGTCAGGGCATCCTGAAGTGCGTGGATACCGACACCATGAAGACGGTGTGGGCTTTTGATACCGGGGACAACACCGACGCCACCCCCGCCCTGGGCTTTGATGCCGATGGCAGCCTGGGCCTGTACACCGGCACCACGGTGTTCAGCCGCACCCGCAAGGCGGGCAACGCCATGATCCGCAGGGTGGACGCGCTGACGGGCGAGGAGAAGTGGAAGGTGGAGGTGCCTGCCAAGTACGAGCAGACGGAGCGGGCCGGTGTGAAGGCCAGCCCGGTGGTGGGGCAGAACAGTATCCAGGATCTGGTGATCTTCACCGTCAACATGACAAACGACGGCAAGGGTGCTACGGTGCTGGCGCTGAACAAGCAGACGGGCGCCGAGGTGTGGAGGTACGAGCTGAGCGCCAACGCCATCTCCTCCCCGGTGGCTGTATATACTCCCTCCGGCGATGCCTGCCTGGTGCAGGCGG
>JAAZBR010000268.1 GCA_012513735.1 Clostridiales bacterium
CAGTCGGAGGATGACCGCCGGGGCGCGGAAGCCGTGCAGGCAAAGTACGGCGAAGACATGGTCAAATTGGCTATCTATCCCGACAACTTCAGCGAGGAGTTGGAGACCACCATTCAAACCATTGTCAACTTTGCTGATGATCCGCAGATGAAGGCAATTATTGTGAATCAAGCAGTCCCCGGCACCACCGAGGCGTTCCGCCAGGTGAAGGAGCGCCGCCCGGATATCCTGCTGCTGGCTGGTGAATCACATGAAGATTTTCCGGAGATCGGTAGCGCCGCCGACCTGGTGGCCAACAATGACTTTGTGGCCCGCGGCTACCTGATCATCAAAACCGCCCATGACCTGGGTGCGAAGTCTTTTGTCCATATTTCCTTCCCGCGCCACATGGGCTACGAGACCATGAGCCGCCGCGTTGCAATTATGCGCGCTGCATGCGAAGAGTTCGGCATGGATTTTATCCTTGAGACCGCACCCGATCCCACCACGGACGTCGGTACTCCCGGCGCCCAGGCCTACGTTTTGGAAAATGCGCCGCTTTGGATTGAAAAGTATGGCAAGGATTCTGCCTACTTCTGCACCAACGATGCCCACACCGAACCGCTGCTCAAGCAGTTGCTGGCTTATGGCGGCTACTTCATCGAGGCCGATCTGCCCTCCCCGCTGATGGGGTACCCGGGCGCTCTTGGTCTGGATCTGACTGACGCGCAGGGTGACTTTGCCAAGATTCTCAGCACTGTGGAAAAGGCCGTTGTTGATAAGGGAGGCGCAGGCCGCTTTGGAACCTGGGCATTCTCCTACGGTTATGTGGTGTCTGCAGGCTTGGCCGAGCATGCTATCAGTGTGATCAAGGGCGAGAGCGAGCTCACCGATATCGACGATCTGTCCAAAGCTTACGCGATCTACTCTCCGGGCGCTGACTGGAACGGATCCAGCTACACGGATGCAACCACTGGCGTCAAGTCGCCCAACATCTTCCTGGTGTACCAGGATACTTACATCATGGGCAATCCCGGCCACTACATGAATACCCCGTCCGTGGAAGTACCTGAGAAGTATTTCACCATTAAGTAATTGTTTGTCTTTTTCGGCGAATAATCACTTACCTTTCAACGGGCACAAAGAGGGAGGGGCTCCTCCCCCTTTGTGCCCATGTATGAGGACTGGTATGGAAAAGACAGATAAGATCCTCCTGGTCATGAGGGGCATACGCAAGGATTTTTTTGGCAATCAAGTGCTCAGCAACATCAACCTGACCCTGCATGAAGGCGAGGTGCTGGGCCTGGTGGGGGAGAATGGCGCCGGCAAAAGCACGCTGATGAAAATACTCTTCGGCATGGATGTTATCCGTGAGACCGGCGGCTATGAAGGAGAGATTGAACTGGACGGCGAGCCCGTGCGGTTTAACAGCCCCTTTGATGCTCTGGAGGCGGGCATCGGCATGGTGCACCAGGAGTTTTCGCTGATACCTGGCTTCACTGCTACCGAGAACATTTTGCTCAACCGGGAGCCCGTACACAGAAGCGTAATCAGCGAAATATTCACCGAACGGCTGAATACGCTGGACCGCGGGGCCATGGATAAGAAGTCCGCAGAGGCTATTGGCCTGATGGGGGTGGATATTGATGCCAATATGCTCATCCATGACATGCCGATCGGCCACATGCAGTTTACAGAAATCGCAAGAGAGCTGAGCAAGGACAAGCTGAAGCTGTTGATACTGGATGAACCCACCGCTGTGCTGACTGAACAGGAGGCGGATGCGCTGATTGCGTCTATCCGCAACATGGCCGCGCATGGCATCGCTGTCATCTTCATTACCCATCGCCTGCAGGAGATACTGACTGTGTGTGACAAGGTGCTGGTCATGCGTGACGGCGAGGTTGTGGCAGAAAAGCTGGCCAATGACACCACGGTATCCGAAATCACCCGGTTGATGGTGGGACGCAATGTGGCCGCGCCTACTGCCCGCGTGTCGATGAACCGTTCTGACAGCAAGCCTGTCATGACCGTCAGAAATCTGTGGGTGGACATGCCGGGCGAGACAGTCCGCAATGTGAGCCTGGATATTTTGGAGGGTGAGATCCTGGGCATTGGAGGGCTGGCTGGTCAGGGAAAGCTGGGCATTCCCAACGGCATCATGGGCCTGTATGAGGCAGGCGGACAGGTCATCTATGAAGGGAAAGAGATTCCTCTGAACGCGCCGCGCGCGTGCCTGGACGCCGGGCTGGCGTTCGTATCTGAAGACAGGCGCGGCGTGGGTCTGCTGCTGGATGAGTCGCTGGAGTGGAACATCGCTTTTCCCGCCATGCAGATACAGGGAAAATTCCTCAAATCCATGCTGGGAGGCCTGGTGAAGTGGCGCGATGAGCGCGCCATCAGGCAGGTGACGCAGCAGTATGTGGAGCAACTGATGATACGCTGTACCAGTACCAAGCAGAAGGCCAGGGAGCTGTCCGGCGGAAACCAGCAAAAGGTGTGTTTGACCAAGGCCTTTGCCCTGTCGCCGCGCTTGCTGTTTGTTTCCGAACCCACCCGCGGCATTGACGTGGGCGCTAAGGCTTTGGTGCTGGAGGCACTCAAAAAGGTCAACCACGAGCAGGGGGTGACCATTGTGATGATATCCTCGGAGCTGGAGGAACTGCGCCAGACCTGTGACCGCATTGCCATTGTGTCGGGGGGACGCATCGTGGGCGTGATGCCGGCGGCAACTCCATCAGAGGACTTTGGTATGCTCATGGTCAGTCAGGTGAAATGAGGACAAAGATGGAACAAGAACTCAACAATCATGCGGGCCGAACACTGGGGTTATCCGGTTTGTTAAAGAGTTTTGGCTTACCGCGCATGATCATCACCGGTTTTCTGCTGCTGATGTTTGCCATGACGCCCTTTGTGGGATCCAATTTGCTGGGACAACTGACCAATACCATTAACCGCTTCAGTTGGAACGCCGTGATGGTGCTGGCCATGGTGCCCATGGTGCACTCGGGCTGCGGGCTGAACTTTGGCCTGCCGCTTGGCATCATCGCAGGGCTGCTGGGCGGTACCTTAGCCATTGAGTTAGGCTTCACCGGCGCCATGAGCTTTGTGATGGCCATTCTCATTGCTACGCCGTTTGCGGTGGTGTTTGGTTTGATCTACGGCGGATTGCTCAACCGTATCAAAGGCGGCGAGATGATGATAGCTACCTATGTCGGCTTTTCTGCGGTAGCTTTCATGTGCATGATGTGGCTGCTGCTGCCCTATCGAAGCGCCAACATGGTATACGGATATACCGGCAAAGGCTTGCGCCCTACGATTTCTCTGGAGGGGTACTACGATAAGGTGTTGGCCAACTTTCTGGCCATTCGCATAGGCGACCTGGTCATCCCTGTGGGGACGCTGCTGGTATTTGCCCTGTTGGCCTTTATGATGTGGGCTTTCCTGAAGACCAAGACCGGTACAGCCATGACGGCAGTGGGCTCCAACTCCACATTTGCCAAGGCATCCGGCAGCAATGTGGATAAGATTCGCACGATCTCGGTCGTTATGTCAACCTGGCTGGGCGCCATCGGCATTTTGGTGTATCAGCAGGGGTTTGGTTTTATCCAGTTGTACATGGCTCCCTTCTATATGGCATTACCCGCAGTATCCGCCATCCTGATAGGCGGCGCCAGCGTGAACAAGGCGTCCATTGCCAATGTGATTATCGGCACCTTCCTTTTCCAGGGCATTGTGACCATGACCCCTTCCGTGATGAATTCCCTCATACGCATGGACATGAGTGAAGTGATTCGTATTATCGTGACCAACGGCATGATACTCTACGCACTGACC
>JAAZBR010000269.1 GCA_012513735.1 Clostridiales bacterium
GCGGGAACCTGCACCTGCCTTTCGCCCGCCAGGTCGGCGATGGTGCGCGCCACCTTGATCAGCCGGCCATAAGCCCGCATGCTGAACCCCCGTTGCTCCATGGCGCGGTGTAGCAGCCGCAGGGCCTCTGGAGTTACCAGGGCCAGATCCTCCAGATGCTTGGCCTCCATCTGCGCGTTGCTGCGGATGGAAGTGCCCTCAAAGCGCTTCGCCTGAAGGCTGCGAGCCTGTACCACCCGGTTGCGTACAGACAGGCTGTTTTCGCTGGGGGCGGCCTGGTGGATCTCCTCCACCGGCACGGCGTCCACCTCTACCTGCAGGTCGATGCGGTCCAGCAGCGGGCCGGAGATACGATCCAGGTATTTGCGGATCTCATGGCTGCCGCAGCGGCAGGCCTTGATACGGCTGCCGTAATAGCCGCAGGGGCAGGGATTCATGCTGGCTACCAGCATGCAGCGGGACAGGTACTGCATCCGCGCCCGTACCCGGCTGACGGTGGTCACGCCATCCTCCAGCGGCTGGCGCAGGGCTTCCAGCACGGCGCGGGAATACTCGGGCATTTCGTCCAGAAACAGCACGCCGTTGTGGGCAAGGGACACCTCGCCCGGCATGGCCATGGCGCCGCCGCCCACCAGCGCCGCCATGGAGGCGGAGTGATGCGGCGTGCGGAAGGGCCGCTGGGTCATCAGCCCATCCCCGGGCTTTAATAAACCGGACACGCTGTAGATGCGGGTGGTTTCAAAGGCCTCCTCCCGGGTCATCTGGGGAAGAATACCGGGCAGGCACCGGGCCAGCATGGTTTTGCCTGAGCCCGGAACACCGACCATCAGAAGATTGTGCCCGCCCGCGGCTGCGATCTCCAGCGCGCGCCGGGCGCCCGCCTGCCCCTTCACCTGGGCCAGGTCTGCGGCGATGGGCTGGGCGCGCAGGCACTCTTCATAGCTTTTCTGTATCTGGGCAGGGATGGGCGCATGGCCGCTCAGGTGCTGCACAGCCTCATACAGCGAATGAGCGGGGAACACCTGCATGCCCTCCACCGCCTCCACCTCTTTTGCATTGCCTTTGGGCAGCACCACCTGCTGGATGCCATGCTCCCGTGCGGCGATCACCAGCGACAGGGCGCCCCGAACAGGGGAGAGGCGTCCGTCCAGCGCCAATTCACCCAGCAGCAGTACCTTTTGCACATCAAAGGCCTGTACCTGCTGTCCTGCCAGGATCATGGCCACGGCAATGGGCAGGTCAAAGGCAGTGCCCTCCTTGCGCAGATCGGCAGGGGACAGGTTGATGACGGTGCGCCCATAGGGAGGCGTATAGCCGCTGTTTTTCAGGGCGGAAAACACTCGGTCGCGGCTTTCCTTAACGGCCGCGTCGGGCAGGCCCACGATGGAAAACTGAAAGGTGTTGCTGGTGGCGACATCCGCCTCCACCGTGACCGGTTCCCCTTCAATGCCTACCAGGGCAAAGCAGGTTGTGCGAGCCAGCATATTGCGCCGCCTTTCGTCAGTAATAGAGCCAGTTGGGGAACCACTTCATGGCGTCCAGCCACCGGGTGCTGACCCGAACGCCCGATACATAGGGGAAGAAGGCCACGAACAGGATGATCGCAACCCCTATAAAGCACCACAGCAGCCGCCGGGCCAGCTTGGCACGGCGGGCTTCCAACAGGTGAAGGGCATACACGGCGCTCAGGATGATAAAGGGCACAGAGGGGAAGTAGTGATAGATATACGTTCCCCGCGGCACCGGGATCCAGGGCAGGTACTGTGCCAGGAAGGCAATCACCAGCAGGGCGGGTACCATGTCCCGGGTGTGTGTGCCGGCGCTGGCAGAGGGTTGCGCGCTGTCTGTTGTCAGCTTCAGGGAGGGGCGCTTCACCCATTGCATCACCATACAGAGCAGGCCCGCCAGCCCACCCCACCAAACGGCCAGGTTGCCAAAGGTGACGATGGTGCTGCCCGTTCCATTATGTACCCTTCCCTGGTAAAACCACATGGGCTTCAGGCTGAGAGGCCATTGGTACCAGGGAGAATAGAAGAAGTGATCCATCCCCAGCCCTGGGCTGGAGTGATAGTTGTACATGCTGACGCTGGCATCCCATACCTTTTTGATGGTCAGTCCGCCCGGTGTGCGCACAAACCAGGGATAGAAGGAAATATAGTAGATCATCAGCGGCACCGCGATAAAGAAGAGCAGGCACCATAGCATGGTCCATATAGCACGGGGCACCGCCTGGGTGGAGGCCGCCTGCACGGAGGTCAGCCGACCGGACGGAATAAGCTGAGGGGCTTCCTCCAGCGCCCTTTCAGCGGCCTGCCCCTCGCGGAGCCTGCGCCACATGACCCAGAAGAAGATAGCAGCCAATCCTACCCCGGCATACATGCCGGTCCACTTGCTGGCAATGGACAGGCCCATGAAGAGCCCGCTGGCTGCCAGGTTGGGCAGGCTATGCCGGAAGGGCCGGGCAAAATCATCCGCCAGCGCAAAGCGGAACATGTAGTAGAACGCCCAGATGATAAATAGCGTAACAAAGCTGTCAATGGTGGCGATGCGCGTCTGCGCAAAGTGCATACAATCCGCCGCCATCAGCATCAGGGCGGCCAGGGCATAGCCCCGCTTGCGCGTAAAAAGCCGCGCGATCAGGTACATGGCCGGCAGCATCAGCACCCCCGCCATGGCGCCTGCAAAACGCCAGCCAAAGGGAGTCATGCCGAACACTGCCACGGACAGACTCATCAGCAGCTTGCCCAGCGGGGGATGGGAGGTTTCATAGGTGGTGTTGGGCATCTGCCCCCGCAGGGCGTTCAGGTGCTCATAAGCGGTGCGGGCGTGGTAGATCTCATCAAAGTAGGCGCTGTTGTACCAGGAGGGATCACCATTCAACGTATCCTGCTCGTCAAACAGCGCCTCATCCCCGGCGGAGATGATGACGGGCGTGATGGTTTCGCCCGTATCCGCGTCGCGGAGGATCATTTCCATCACCGTGGTACCCAGCAGGCTGGCATTTACGCGCAGGTAGCGCCCTTCCAGCGCGTGGTTGGCCCCGTTGTATTCCCAGGCATTCCTGCTGTCACTCCATGTGCGGTTCCGCAGGTAACGCCAGCTGAAGCAGGTGCCTGCCGTCGCTTCGGCGGGGAAGGTATCCCAGTCTTCGCTATCTGTGCTTACGGATACATCAAAGTCACTATCTTGCCAGTGGATGCCGTTGTAGTACAATACCTCAAAGTGGCGCTGCGCACCCAGATCGACCAGCACCTCGTTGTTGTCTGCCGTGGAGATCCACGGCTGCTGCGGTGCCTTGGCAGAGCCCAGATTGGTCAGTGCCAGCACTGCGTACAGCGCTGTGGCGCCCAGCATGATGGCCCAGTCCCTGCCATCCAGCTTAGGCGTGGGGCGGGGGTGCAGCAGGCGTTGCAGGGCCTGGCCCAGCCCCCTGTTGCCGGTCGTTTCCTCCCGGGCGGAGGCTGCGGGCAAAGCCTTCACGTCTGTAGCGGGCTCCTGTGCGCGGCTCAAGACCAGCCCTACGTACAGAGCCAGTGCGGCCACAAGCACCTGCAGCGCTGACAGGGCATATTCCAGCCAGGCAGAGTCGCTTTCGATACCGAACAGAGGGGCCTCCAGATGACCGGGCACACCGCCGATGCGGATGGCCCGGTCCAGCACAATGCCCACATTCAGGAAGGTGACCAGGCTGCTGATGATCAGCAGGGCCAGGATGCGTCGGTCCCTTTTCAGCAGATAGGCCAGTGTAAGCAGAATCAGCGCCTGGAAAGGATAGCGCTCGTGCATCATGCTGCCCAAAGAGCAGAACAGGATCAGCAGCACAGCCCCCAGCAGCGGCAGTTGATGAATGTCCCTAGCATGCAGGTAGGCCAGCATCACCAGCAGGAAAGAAGCGATCATCAGCAGCGTGCCCATCATGCTGATGGGCATGGGCACGGCGGCTACCGCTACGGCAGGCAGCAGACTGACTGCCAACAGTACAAGCTGCCAGGATTTCAACGCTGCCAGCGCCTGCCTGCGCGTCACCGCGAACCATCCCACCGGCACCAGCAGCGCCAGGGCGCCGCTCAGCCGCAGCAGCCACCCGGCCTGGGCGCTGACAGGCTGCCAGTTCAGGCCGAACAGGAAGTAAAGGTTGGTGGCGTTCACCGTGGCATAGTTGTAAAAGCTCATGGTGCCGCCATAGAGCCGGATCAGCCAGCTCCAATCCGGCTGCTTCAGCGAAAAAGGCACCACCACGGCAGCCGCCAGCACAAGCGAGATGCCCATGCCGTACAATGCACCACGCAGCTTGCCGGGGCGCTTGTGCGCTGTCAGGTCCACGATCAGCGCCACCAGCCCCAGGGGCCCGAACATCAGGGCCTGGGGCTTCATCAGCACGGCCAGCACATAGACAGGCAGGGCGCTGATCCACCTGCTTTCAAAGACCAGCAGAATGACGATCAGCAGCAGCAGGGCGGGCACGCTGTCCACCTGCCCCCAGGCGGCGCCGGTGACATACACCAGCGGATGCAGCGCGTAAAGGGCGCTTAGCCACATGGCGCTGCGCGGGGAATGCCGCCGCTTTGCAAACCGGTACAGCAGCACGATGGCCGCCAGATCACACAGGAAGGCCGGCAGCTTGGTCATCATGCCGGTACAGCCAGTGCCCAGCAGCCGCCCGATCAACCCCAGGGGCCACAGCACCAGCATGTAGCCCGGGGGATAGTCGCTGTGGGCCTCCGTCAGGTAGAACTCTGCCGGGCCCACGGCGGCCATGCGATCTGCCCAGGCGGTGAAACACTGAATGTCCACCCCATAGCCGGGCACCAAGGCAGCCAACAATATCCGCGTCAGGGCGGCTGCCAGCAGCAGGGCAAGCAGCTCCCATTCCCACCTTTGGGCGCCAGCGTCCCGCAAATCGGGTTGATCATCGGTCACGGCCCGGCGGGCCATCCATACGCTCAGCAGGGCATAGCCCAGGGCGATGGCCAGCAGCCAGGGCCAGGCCGGCTGGGGCCCATCTGTGGTGTCGTCAGTTTCTTCTGCTGCGGCAGTGGGCTTCCACGTCTGCCAGCTATCCACGGTTGCGTCAGCGGGCGCGCTTTCTATAGGCATCAGGGACAGGTCGTCAAACTGCGCCTCGCCCTGGCTGTCGGCAGAATACCCGCCCAGCCTGGCGTAGACGGTGAGCTCCCGCTGATCGGACGCCGTCTGCCCATACACCTCAATCCGCTGCCATTCCCCCTGGGTGTTCAGCAGGCTTTGGTTCACGACATACACATCGGCAATGGACAGGCTGGCACCCCGGCCATCCAGCACATTGGCTTTCACCCAGCCGCTCAGCCGGTACACCGTGTTGGGCAGGACGCTGACTGTCTGCGCAAACCGGGCGTCGTTCTGCTGGTTGTTGCGCACCTGAATGCCTTTGCCCTGGCGGCCGGGCACGCTGGAAAACTCACTGACGCCCGGGATCATCCGGTACCCGTCCGGCAGCCAGCTCTCGGGCATCCCTTCGTCGGAAACGGCCTCAAAGCTGCCGTTTTTGAGAATGTTGACGCCATAATCAGGCCGGCTGGCCGGGCGCCCCCCGAACAGAACAACGGACAGAGCAGCCACGGCGAGCAACGCCAGCGATCCGATGATCCATTTCTTTTTGTTTGTCACATCATGTCCTTCTGCAGCGGCTGTGCGGCAGCCTTTGCATACCATATGCCTGCGCGTGTAATCTCCAGCGTGTCATAACGCCACCGGGGCGGATGGGGATGGGTACGCAGATACTCCAGTGCAGCCCTTTGCATGCGCTGGCGCTTTTGCGGTGTAACGCTCTGCACGCCGTCGCCCAGGCGCCCCTGGGGGCGATACTTGACCTCGATGAAGCATAACACCGCGCCATCCC
>JAAZBR010000270.1 GCA_012513735.1 Clostridiales bacterium
GCGCCGTTGTAGCCAGTGGTCATCACGCGCTTGTCCTTGACAATAACAGCCCCGATGGCCCGACTGGGCTGGAAACAGCTGCTCCAGCTCGCTACCAGGCGTGCCATTTCCATAAACCGATGATCCCACTTATTCAAGCGTTGCACCTCCATCAGGTGCCTCATTATAGTGTGTAGTCTGAAGGCTGTCAATGAAGCGGACAGGGCCCAAACCTCAACACCATATGTACACAATACGGCCCGGACAAGGTTTACAATTCTTTTGACCGGTGTTAAAATCCGGTAACTACGATTAAGGAAGCACGGATGTATTGACTGTGAAACACATCTTTGTTGTAAATCCCAAAGCCGGTCGCCAAAGTGCGGAACCGCAGATTGAGCAGGCCATTGCTTGTCTGCCCGGCACACTGGATGCACAGATGTACATCACCCAGGCGCCGGGCGATGCAGTGCGCTACGTGCGGCAGATGTGCAGCCAAAGCAATGAGTCCCTGCGGTTCTACGCCTGTGGCGGCGATGGCACCCTCAACGAGGTGGTGAACGGGGCCTATGGATTCGACCATGCTGCGGTTGCCTGTTACCCAAGCGGCAGCGGCAATGACTTTGTGAAGTACTACGGCGGTCCGGCCCTCTTCCTTGACCTTGCGGCACAGTTGGCAGGGGAGGAAACCCAGGTGGACCTGATGCGTGCCGGAGATCGGTTGGCCATCAATATGGTGCACTTCGGGTTTGACGCCAAGGTGGCGCGCACCATGCTGAAGGTGCGGCGTACTCCATTGATTGGCGGCAACAACGCCTATTATACCGGCGTGGTGGCCGCCCTGCTGCAGCCCATGGCCACCGCCTGCCATGTCTATGCGGATGGTGAGCTGCTGACGCAGGGCAATTTGCTGCTTTGCACCCTTGCCTGCGGTCAGTATGTGGGCGGCGGCTTCCGTTGCGCTCCCCGCAGCAGCAACACCGATGGGCTGATGGAGGTGTGCCTGGCCAAGCCCATTTCCCGCTTCCGGTTTGTCGGATTGATCGGCACTTACACCAAGGGTACCCATCTGGACGATCCCGCCATGCGGGACATCATTGTGTACCGGCGCGCGCGCCAGGTACAATTGGAGGCGAACAAGCCCTTTACTTTGTTACTGGATGGGGAGCTGATAGAAGGGAGAAGCATAACAGTAGACTTGCTGCCCCGGGCACTGCGCTTTGTGGTGCCCCGCGGCGCGGCCGCCATCGCACCGCCGGAAACCCCGGCGGCGCCCTGAAGGCAGCGATTGATAGCGATGATTTGGTCAAACTGCGTATTCAAATAAATCGCCAGGCACCATATGGTAACAAAAACAGCGCGGAGGCAAATGTCCTTCGCGCTGTTGACTTTTGTGTTGTTAGAGCGGCCGGATCAGAATCAGCGGTGTCAGCTCATCACCCTGGCCGGAGGGATTGTCTTGCATGGCATCCTGAATCTGATCGTCGCTCAGGGGAAAGCCCTGGGACTTGGCCAGTTGATCCCGCTGCAGGTCATTGGCGTCCATCAGTACAACGGGAATGCCGGTCTGCTGATACAGCTTGTCACATAACTCCTGGGGATTGGGGGGGTTGATCAGCGCAAGCTGCTTGTATACGTCAAAGCTGCTGCGGAAATAGAAGCCATCGATGCCACCCACGCCCTTGCCACACACGCGGTAAAACACGCCTTTGATGCCAAAGGGCTTGGTCACCGCGCTCAGGAAGGCGGCCAGCAGCACCCTGGGCAGCCCGCACATGTCGATGACCAACTGCAGCTTGTAGGGCTCGTGCATACCCACACCGGTGGTGTTGATGCCGGCGAAGCGCCACAGCAGGTTGGCCCAGAAGCCCGGTTTCACCTCGTCGCGGGTTTTGACGCTTTCCACGCACATGGCCATCACCTTGGCGCCAAAGCTCAGCACGTCTCCGGGCTGATACAGGGGGCGCACATAGCGCTCCACCAACTCGGCCTGGTCCTCGCCACGCTGCACAAAGTGGGTCTGAATGGCATAGCGGCTGTACCTGCGGCCGTCCTTGCCTTCCACATCTCCACGATCAAAGTAAGTGATGCCGTCAGCTTCCCGGCGCTGCTCTTCCAGGTTGCGCGATGCAATGATACCCATGATCATCCTCCTCGGTCAGTTCGCCTGTA
>JAAZBR010000271.1 GCA_012513735.1 Clostridiales bacterium
CAGGGCACCTTTATGCAGGAGATCGCCCAGATACTCAACCTGACCAACATTTTTGAAGACATCGACGGCTGGAAGGAGGTCAGCGCGGAGCAGGTGCTGTCCCGGGATCCGGATTACATTGTGACCGTGGCCATGTACTTTGGCGAAGGCCCCACCCCGGTGGAAGAGATCAAGGGCCGCGCCGGCTGGGAAAACCTGAAGGCACTGAAGAACGACGCCTTTTTCAACGCAGACAGCGATCCCTTTGCCCGTCCCGGCCCCCGGCTGCTGGACGCCGCCCAATCGCTGTACGATTTTGTATATGGTGCCCAGGCGGAAAACAACGCCGCCTGAGAGCCGCCGTTTCCGGGGCCGCCCGCGCTGCTGCCATGGGTGGCCCCGGCCTTTCTATATGGACTTTAAAGGAGACACATGTCCCCACGCCGTGAAACCTTTGCCCCGCTCAGCTACTTGGTGTTCCTTCTGATCACGCTGGGAGTAGCCTTGTTGTGTATTTGCCTGGGCAGCGTCTGGGTGCCCCCCGAGCAGGCCCTGGGGGCGCTTGTAGGCAACCCCGGGATCGAAGGCACCGCCCGCAGCATCATCATGGACCTGCGGGTACCCCGGGTGCTGGCAGTAGCCTTGTGCGGGGCCGGGCTGTCCCTGTGCGGGGCGGCCATGCAGGGCCTGCTGCGCAACCCGCTGGCGGACGGCAGCACGCTGGGGGTATCCAGCGGCGCCTCCCTGGGCGCTGTGCTGGCGCTGGCCTTTGGTTTTACGCTGCCCGGCCTGCCCCAATTGGGGGTGATGGGCATGGCCATTGTATTTGCCTTCCTGTCGCTGCTGCTGATTCTGGCGCTGGCCTGGCGGCTGGATGCCAGCCTGTCCACCAACACCATTATCCTGATCGGCGTCATCTATTCCATGTTTATCAGCGCGCTGATGAGCCTGGTGATCGCCTTCTCCGGGCCCCGCCTGCACAGCGTGACCTTCTGGACCATGGGCTCCCTGGCCGGCGCCCAGTGGAACCAGGTGCTGGCCATGGCCGTGGCGCTGGCGCTGTGCAGCCTGGTGCTGCTGCGCCGGGGACAGGAGCTGAATGCCTTTGCCGTAGGCGAGGATAACGCGCGCTCTGTTGGGGTGGAGGTGAAGCGTGTCAAACTGGAGGTGCTGATTGCCGTCAGCGTGCTGATCGGCGTGTGTGTGTCCATTGGCGGCACCATTGGCTTTGTGGGCCTGGTGACGCCCCATGCCGCCCGGCTGATCGTGGGACCCAATCACCGCCGGCTGCTGCCGGCCACCCTGTTTCTGGGGGCCATCTTCCTGATGCTGGCGGATCTGATCGCCCGCACGCTGCTCAGCCCCACCGAGCTGCCCCTGGGCGTGGTCACGTCGCTCATTGGCGCATTGTGCTTTGTGACGCTGTTCGCGCGGACAAGGCGGGTGAAATAGATGCTTACAGTCAAGGGTCTTTCGGTCACGCTGGGAGGCAAGCCCATTCTGCAGAACATTCACTTTGATGTGCAGCCCGGCCAGTGGCTGATGCTGGTGGGGCCCAATGGGGCCGGCAAAAGCACCCTGCTACATGCCCTCTCCCAGGGGGTGCCCTATCAGGGTGCCATTGCCTTTGAGGGGCAGGAGGTGGCCCGTATGAAGGCCGCCCAGCGGGCCCGGCTGATGGGACTGCTAAGCCAGCGCCACGAGGTAGGCTATTCCTTTACCGTGCAGGAGGTCATCCGCCTGGGGCGCTATGCCCAGCGCAGCCACTGGCAGGGCAGCGGGGAAGCGGATCAGCTTGCCGTGCTGGAGGCCGCCCGGGCAACCGGACTGACAGAGCTGATGGACCACAGCGTGCTCACCCTGTCGGGCGGCGAACTGCAGCGGGTGTTCCTGGCGCAGATCTTTGCCCAGCAGCCGCGCCTGCTGCTGCTGGATGAACCGGCCAACCACCTGGATCTGCAGTACCAGGCCCAGGTGTTTGAAATGATCCAGGACTGGCTGCAACAGCCCAGTCACGCGGTGATCAGCGTAGTGCACGATCTCAGCCTGGCCCGCCGGTATGCCACCCGGGGACTGCTGCTCAATCGAGGACAGCAGGTTGCCTTTGGCGATCCCGGGGAGGTGCTGAGTGCCAGCCATCTGCAGGCCGTGTGGGGCATGGATGTGGCCGGCTGGATGCGTGATTTGTTGTCTGAATGGACCTAAACCTTTCGCTGAGCGCAGCTTCTCTTCCCGTACAGCGTCCGTTTCACCTTCTCTTTCCCTGAGCATTTCCCAACCATCCTCTGTGATGAATATACCGCGGGGCAACTTGTCCCGATTTTTTTGTATCCGGGATTTACATATTGCCTGTCCGGTGCGTCTAATAGGGTGAAGGGGGTGAAGCACATGCCGGTTGTTACGGGCCCGGACAACCACAAGGACGTACAGTTTGTGCGGCTGGTGGCGCTCTACGAGCGGCAGCTGCTGCGCATGTGCTATGTCTACCTTCATGACACAGGCCTGGCGGAGGACGCCGTGCAAGAGTGCTTCCTGAAGGCCTACCGCAGCATGGACAGCTTCCGGGGCGACAGCAGCGAAAAAACCTGGCTGATGCGCATTGCCATCAACACCTGCAAGGACATGCGTCGTACTGCCTGGTTCAAACTGCGTACCCGCAGCGTCCGCCTGGAGGACCTGCCCGACACCGCCCTGCCCGTAAGCCCGGAAGATAGCCTGCTGACCCTGGAAATCATGCGGCTGCCACAAAAGCTGATGGAGGCGGTGTTGCTGTACTACTACCAGGGCATGACCGTCTACGAAATTGCAGAGCTGCTGGGCATCTCAGCCCCCTCGGTATCCACCAGGCTGCAAAAGGCCCGCCGGCGGCTGCACAACGCATTGAAAGGAGAGCCTACTGATGAATGAGCATGACATCTGGATGAACCGGATCGCGCCGGCGCTGGACAGGCGGCTCTCCGGCCTTGTGGAAAAACCATCCACCGCGCAGGCTGTCCTGCGCATTGCGAAAGGAGAAGATACTCCCATGAAAAAGAAACTATCCTTCACCCTGGTGCTGGCCATTATGCTGGCTTTGGTTCTGGCTGGGGTCGCCTTGGCCGCCGGTTTGGGCGTGTTCGGCCAGTTTGCCGATAATGAGCAGCGCAAGCAGCGCATGGAGAAGCTGGACACCCATGCCCGCGCCTATGATGCCCAGGTGACCATTCCCTCCGCTTCCCCTGCCATGCCCTTACCGGCGGAGGACGACTACCAGCGGCTGGTGAAGGCACAGTATGACCGGGCCTTCCAGTTCACCCTGGAACAGGCCTATGTAGACAAAACAAGCTTGTACTTTTCCTACACCCTGCAGCATCAGGATGCGGAACCGGTGTTTGGAGAGGGCCTGCCCACCGGCGCTTTTGAATGGCAGGACATGCCAGGGGCACGGTGGGCCGATACCTACAGCATCGGCGACGGGCAGGATGACCGGAAATACGCCCAGTGGCTTGATGGCCATGAAGGCGGCAGCTACATCATTCACCACAACGTCGGCGTAGGCGACGGCGCCAACCTGAAGGACGGCACGGTGCTGGATATCATCGACGGCGACAGCCGCAGAATGGAAGACGGCAGCATCCAGGGCTATATGGAATGCCAGCTGCCCGAGAATCTTCCCCAGGGTGAGGAACTGGACATCCAGGTGGACCTGTTCTACGGCAGCACGGTCATCTACCAGGATAAGCAGGGGGTGCGCACCGCCTACGTCACCCGCCCGGACAACCGGGGCATTGAATATTTCGACTTCACCGTGTTCAGGGACGGCACCACCACCTCTGTCAGGGGCAGGCGCAGGGATATCCCCTCCCCCGATGGCAAAACTTTTGCCGAGGCCTTCCTGTCCATCAGCCAGGTGGATGCCAAGGGGCATGTGCGGCTGCATGTGCCGAAAAGCTGGACCCAGGTGTGGAACATGCTGGGTGATGGGGACGGCCCCAAGACCACCGACTACATTATGGACTTTGTGCTCTACGCCGATGGCACGGCCTACCCCAACCGGGATGGCGGGGTGACGGTGGTAGACGACACCCACTTAAACATCGGCCTGCGCTTTGACCTGCCCCGGGATGCAAAGAAGCTGATCCTGCGGCCCATCTACCGACATTCGGGCGAGAAGGCCGAGGCGGACATCGTGCTGGAGTAACCCGCACATAGCACCGGAACGGGGGCGGGAAGTTTCCGCCCCTTTTTCATGCGGTCTTTATACTGATGTAAAACTTTAATGCATCCAAAGCGGTGTGGGCTTTTGCTCCACTGCAAGGAGCAGACGTGGGAGGCGTAGTGGCGCTACGCCGACCGAGCAGCCGACGCAACAGGGGGCAAAAGAACCAGCGCGACGATGCGTTAAAGTTTGGAATCAGTATTACATACGCTTTTCGTAATAACAAGGAAAACACGATCCGCTTGGCGAAAGAGAAAGGGGTGGTATATGGCTGTGTGGCAGTGTCCGTAGTGGCCGGCCTTCCGCCATGACCAGGAAGGAGAGCATATGATCATCATCATGACGCGCCATGGGCAGACCGAAGGCAACGCCCAGCGTCGCTATGTGGGGGCCACGGACATGCCTCTGTCGGAGGAGGGTCTGCGGCTGACCCGGGCAGGGCAGCAGATGGGGGATATTGGCCGCGTGTATGTAACGCCGCTACAGCGCACCCAGCAGACCTCCCGCATCCAGTACCCATCGGCAGAACTGGTGGTGGTGGATGACCTGCGGGAGATGAACTTCGGCATTTTTGAAGGCCGCACCTATGACGAACTGGATGAGGATCCAGTCTTCCAGGCATGGATGGTGGACGGTGGTATGCAGCCCATGCAGGATGGCGAAGGCCGGTTGGGGTTCAGCATCCGCGTACGTGATGCATTGGCCCGCCTGATCCGGGAGGCCCACAGCCGGGGGGAGGAAAAGCTACACATCGTGGCCCATGGCGGTACCATCATGGCGCTGATGTCCCTGCACGCACTGCCCGAGCAACCCTATAACAAATGGTGGATCGAGAACCTGCAGGGATACCGCGTCACGCTGGACCCGGCCACCTGGCAGTCAGACAGCAAGTTTCTCACCACAGAACCGGTGGATCTGGGCCTGAAACAGAGCTGACGGGCAGCCCTCCGGCCAATACGCAGCGCACCCCCTGAGCGAAAAGCCGCTTCGGGGGTGCTTTGCTGAAAATTGCAAGTCTATTGCTTGTTTCCGTTTACCTTGATGCGAAGGCACAGCTCGCCGGGCACAGCTTCCCCATAGGCTCCCTCTTCAAAGGGCTGCACCTGAAAGGGAACGCGCAGGCTGAGCATGCCGTCCTTATCCGTGTTAGCTTCCATCGCTTCACGCGCGGCCCGCGCATCGGCAAGCCAACGCTTCAGGGACTCCTCCTGCTGCTTCAGGTACTCCTCCCTGTCCATCCCCTCAGGCGTCTCGCCGAGCCGGAACATCTCCCGCACCGTGCTCTCCTCCAGCATCGCCAGGTTATACTCTGTGACCGCCATGACCGGGCCTTCCTTGGTGGTAAATGCATCAAAGCTGTAGCCAGGCAGGGTGGCCTGGGTATCACCAATGTACATTTCCCCTCCAAGGTCGATCAGCAGCAGCTTTTTTCCCGGATCCAGCATCAC
>JAAZBR010000272.1 GCA_012513735.1 Clostridiales bacterium
AGGTAACGATTCGGCGGTAATCACTGTCTGTCTTGATGATTCCTGTGGGTTGTCTCATCTCCAAAGCAAAATGTGACAAAGTAAAACTGTCCCGATGTACATCCATTCCAACATAAAGTGTGCTATAGTATTCCATGTAATGCCTCCTATTTGTATGTGGTAATTCCTGTGGATGGTAGTTTCACACTCATCTTACAGGTGAATCCTCGTTTCTACAAATCCCGGGGGCATTACATATTGTCTGATTCCAAACTTTAACGCATCGTTGCGCTGGCGCTTTTGCCCCACTGCTGCGTCGGCTGCTCGGTCGGCGTAGCGCCACTACGCTTCCCTCATCTGCTCCTAACAGCGGAGCCAAAGCCCACACTGCTTCGGATGCATTACCGTTTTACATAAGTATAAGTTCGTGCAGCCGTTTTCTCATAGTCCATAAGGATCAACCGCAGCGGGCCATGCTGCGGTTTTCCGAACACTGTTTTCTGCTGCGGCTGTTTCCCTACATGTTGCAGGCGATGGATGGACTCTCCAGGGCTCCGCGCCGGATCAGCAGCACGCTGACATCGTTCACATTGGTGCCGGTAGGGCCGGTCATCAGCAGGCCACCTACCCGCTCCAGCGCGTGGTAGGCATCGTTCTGCTGCAGCACCTGGTCGATATCCACCCCCTGTCCGGCAAGCTGAAGGGCCGTGTCCTGGTCCACATAACCACCTGCAGCATCGGTGGGGCCATCGGTGCCGTCGGAGCCCAGGGAGAACAGCGCCGTGTTGGTTGTACCCTGCAGACCCTTGGCGGCGGCCAGTGCCAGCTCATGGTTGCGGCCACCCTTGCCGCTGCCGGTGAGCTTCACCACGGTTTCACCCCCTACGATGAAGGCCAGGCTGCTGCCGGTGCTTTGGTGCCGCCTTGCAATGCTGCCCATGAAGCTGCCCGCTTCCCTGGCCTGGCAGCTCAGGCTGTCGGCCAGAATGTGGGGATGGTAGCCCAAGGTGGCTGCGGCCTTGGCTGCCGCCTCGCACAGGTGCCGCACGCTGCCGGTCACCAGCGCTCGGACGTTGGCGAGCGCCTTGGGGGTCTCCTTCTGAAGGAGGGCTTCTGCCTGGGGCGAAAGGTACAGGGCATACTTTTTGACCACCCTCAGGGCATCCTCCGTCGTACTGGTGTCCGGGGTGGCAGGGCCGGAGGCGATCATGTCCAGCGGATCGCCCAGAATATCAGACAGCACCACCGCATACACCCGGGCGGGTGCGCACAGCTGGGCAAAGCGGCCGCCCTTCACCCGGGACAGGCGCTTTCTGATGGTGTTGATCTCCACAATGTCGGCGCCGGAGCGCAGAAGCTGATCTGTGATAGACTGAAGTTCTTCCCCGGGGATGAGCGGGCTTTCAAACAGGGCTGACCCGCCGCCCGAAATCAGCAGCAGCACGCTGTCACGGGGAGTGAGGTCCTGCACCAGGGCGATGGCCTCCTCGGTGGCGGCAAACCCATTGGCGTCGGGCACGGGGTGCCCGGCTTCCCGCATCAGCAGGTTGGGCAGCGGCCCCATCACGTGGTCATACTTGGTGATCACGATGCCGCTGTGGATCCGGCCGCCCAGCTTATGCGAAGCGGCCTTGGCCATCTGCCAGGCGGCCTTGCCGATGGCTACCAGGATCAGGCGGCCCTCCGCTTCGAACCGGATATCTTCCAGCGCCCGCTGCACGGCAGCATCCGGCTGTACGGCCTGCAGGGATGCCCGGATGATCTGTTCGGCATCTTGGCGCATTGTCATGGTATCCGCCCTCCCTTGTTTCTGTCGGTGCTGTTTATTTGCTATTCTACTCAATTATAGCCGTTGTCCTTATGCCATTCAATGCAAAGGCCGCGCAATTTATGGCGCGGCCCTGCAGATAGGGTGAAGTGTACTATTTCAGCGTATCCCGGTCCAGCACCGGTTTGTCGGTCATCACCACAATGCTTTCCCCCTCGGCGGTCGTCACATAGACGCCGATGGCAAAGCCCTGCCGGTACTCCTTGGGCACCTTGAAGTACTTCTCATCCGCCAGCTTGAAGCGCTGAGTATCCATGGTGATGTCGATGGCCAGGGAGCCTGCCCGGGGCTTGCCATATACCGGCGGATAATAGGCCTGGCCCAGACCGCTGATCTCGCCCAGCACCCGGTACTCCTTCTGCTTGAACAGGTTGGTAAAGTACATCACGCCCACCTTGGTGGTTTTCTTGTAGCCCTCAGGCAGCGTGGTGTCATCCAGCTTGCGCGCCTTGGGGCGGGCCAGGTGCTCAAACTTGTCCTTGATAGGCTTTTCGCCGATGATTTCGATCGTGTAGTTGCGCATACCATCCACGGCTTCGCTGGACAGGCGGGTTTCATACATGCCCTTTTTCTTGTTGAGGCGGCCGTACACGCGAAACTGGGTGCGGCCCTCCTTGTCGTTGAAGGCGTACACCGTGTGCTCAAAGCCCGGGATGCGGATGGCGGTGTAGTACATGAACACATTCTGCTTGGATGCCTTCAGGTATTCAAACCCTTCCGGCTCCTTGGCCACTGTGCTTCCTTCCGCAAGAGTGGGGCCGGGCGCGGGGGGCGGCGCTGTGGGGGCCGGCGTGCCCACCACCAGCGGTGTTTCGGCTGTGGTGGCCGCCGCAGTTTCTGCGAATACGAAGACAGGCAGCAGGAGGGTTGCCAGCAGCATGCCGCACAGCAGCCGCTTGATTGCCAGACCGGTTTTCATTCCATCCTCCTTTATAGCGCTACAGGGCGCCGGGCTTGCGGTCGCCCGCAGCCAATCTTATTATAAACATTTTGTAAAAATTACGCAATATTTTTGTCACAAGAATGGGCGGGCGGATTGTAACAAATGTCCGGTTACACAGGGTGAATCCAAGCAGCTTGTTTTGTGCGCTTTCCCCGGATATGGTACAATGCGCGGGAGGTGATTTGCTTGCGCGAGACCTGTGTGATTGTTGACGGCCATAGTCTGATGCACCGGGCCTTTCATGCCTTGCCCCTGATGGATGCGGACGGCGTCTATACCAATGCAGTGCATGGCTTTTTAAGTATGCTGCTGCGGGTTTTTCGTGAGCAGCAGCCTCAGTATTGCGCCGTGGCCTTTGATGATCCGGCTCCTACCTTCCGCCATGAGCGCTATCCGGAATACAAAGCCGGCCGCAAGTCCATGGATGAGGAACTGCGGGGGCAGTTCCCGCTGATCAAGGAGCTGCTGACCGCCATGGGCATCGGCGTGGTCACTTTGCCCGGTTACGAGGCCGATGACCTGCTGGGCAGCATTGCCCGTCAGGCCAACCAGAAGGATATTCACGCGCTGCTGGTGACCGGCGACAAGGATGCTCTGCAACTGGTCAATGATGGCACCACCATGCTGATGACCCGCCGGGGCATCTCGGACGTGCTGACCCTGACGCCCCCTGTGGTGAAAGAGCAGTATGGCGTGACCCCCGAGCAGGTGCCCGACTGGAAGGGCCTGATGGGGGACAGCAGCGACAACATCCCCGGCGTACCCGGCGTAGGGGAGAAAACCGCCGTCAAGCTGCTGGCGGAGTATGGTACCCTGGATGAGGTGCTTACCCATGCCGGCGAGGTGAAGGGCAAGTTAGGAGAGAGGCTGCGCGAGAACATGGACAAGGCGCGGTTCTCCAGGGAATTGGCCACCATCAACCGGGAAGCACCCTACCAGGCGTCCTTTGGCGAATGGACGCTGGATCATTTGGCTGATGGCCTGCCCCTGCTGCGCCAATATCAGCTCAACACCGTGGCCGCCGAGCTGACCCGCATGACCGCCCGGCAACAGAGCCGCGTGGGCAGCCAGGAGGAGGATAGGCCCCTGCAGGAGTTGGACAGCGTCAGTGTCCTCCAGGCCTTTTTAGAAGTCGCCAAACCGGGGGAGTTGTGTGTGTTGCTGGCGGAGGATGCCCTTACCCTTTACCGCGGCGATGGGCAGGCCGCCCGCCTGGCCTTGGCCAGTGGCCAGCAGGATCTGTTCAGCACTCAGTCCGCCCCCACCGATGAGGAGGCGCTGTGCGCGCTATCCCCTGACTTGATGCGATGCGGATTGATCACCCATGGCGCCAAGCGCTTTTTGCACCGGCTGCAGGCGCAGAAGCTGCCCATCCCCGAGGTCAAAGAGGACACGCTGATCTTAAGCTACCTCCACAACCCTCAGGAAAAAAGCTATGCCCTGTCCAGCTTTGCCCTGCCTGATGCCCGCGGCGTGCACCTGCTGCTGCAAAAGCGCCTGGCCCAGGTGCAGGAGGACGGCATGGAGACCCTGTACCGGCAGATCGAGCTGCCCCTGGTGCGGGTGCTGTTTGACATGGAGGTGGCCGGCTTCCAAGTGGACCGGGCGCCCCTGGAGGAGATGGGCCAGCGCTTCACCGCTCAAACCGCCCAGCTTCAGGAGGAGATCTACACTCTCA
>JAAZBR010000273.1 GCA_012513735.1 Clostridiales bacterium
CCTCCCTCGTCTGCTCCTTGCAGTGAACCAAAAGCCCACACCGCTTTGGATGCATTAAAGTTTTACATCAGTATCAGTGTCCTATTGGCCTGCAGGTTGCCCACTGGTGTGATGTTGCGAACTTTCATGTGCTCCGTCTTCAGAAACGATCGGATTCAGTTTGATGACCATCTATCATTGAAGAAAGAAGTGTCAGGATATGAGCATCATTGGCGTTGATGTGGGCGGAACCAACATCAAAGCAGGGGTTCTGCAGGATACCTTTGAGGTATGCTGCCGCCTGGACAAGCCGACCCCGCCTACAGCCGGGGGCATTGTCAACACGATTCAGGAGATTGTTGCCGAGCTATGGCGCCACGTGCCGGGCGCGCCGGTGGGCATCTCCTTTGCCGGCACCTGGGATAACCAGGGGCGGGTCACGGCCAATCAGCTTGGGCTAAAAAACGCGCCGGTCAAGCAGATGCTACAGGATGTGTTCGGTATGGACATACCTGTTGAAAATGATGCCGTCTGCGCCCTGATAGCCGAGCACCGCTACGGCGCATTAAAGGATTGTCAGGTGGGCATTTTGCTTACCCTGGGCACAGGCATAGGCGGCGGCGTGATGGTTCACGGGCAGCCCTTGCGCGGCTACCAGGGCGTGCATGGCGAGCTGGGACACATGATTACCCACCTGGATGGGCGTCTGTGTAGCTGCGGCCAAAAGGGATGCTGGGAGCAGTATGCGGCCGCCCGCGTGCTGGGGCAGATGGCAGCGCCGCTGACCACGAAAGAGCTGGCAGATCAGGTGCGCAACGGCCTCCAATCTGATGTATGGCAGCAGTATATCCATGAAGTGGTGGGCGGCATCCAATCGCTGTTGATGGTGTTTATGCCGGAGGTGATCGTCATCGGCGGCGGGCTATCCGGCGCAGGCAGCATTCTGGTGGGCAGCATTCAGCAAGAATTGGAGCAGACCAGCGCATTTCAAACCTACTGCCCCTTTACCCGCGTGGTGCCGGCCAGCTTCCGCAATGACGCTGGCATCATCGGCGCGGCAGCCTTAGCAGAGGAGAAACCATGAACCGCTACGAAAAGATCAGTCACATGGAAGTCATTCTGGACAATCACCAGCAGCTGCTGGACCAGTTTCTTCCGCTGCTGGAGGCCTTCAGCGAGCATCAGAAAGAATACCGGCAGTTGGCCAAATACTATGGCAGCAATCAGTTCATCAAGGATTATGATGCCGCCAACAGCCCCTCTTTCCCCCGGGACCTGAAATGCGGCGTCCTGTCGGAGGACACTGTGTACAACCTGCTGGTGGAAAACCGTCAGGCCGCCCTTCGGATGCTGGAGATCGCCTCCGATATCCTGAAGCATGAGTGACGGCGGGCGGTGGCATTCTTTGCATATTCTGTTTTATCATTATTCGGTGTAAAATAGAGCAAGATTATTCCATCCATTGATACTCATTCCAAACGGTAACGCATCGATGCGCTGGTGTTTTTGCCCCGCTGCTGTGTCGTCTGTTCGTTGAAGCGGAGCAAAATGCCACACCGATTTGGATGCATGAAAGTTTTACATGAGTATCATGTCATCACAAGCTGCTCTGGCACAATAAACAAAAGCCGGTGCCTTCCCTCGGCTTGCTGAACGCCTTCAGCGTGGCGCCATGTTGCCGCGCAATCTCAGCGGCAATGGACAAACCCAACCCATGGCCTCCCTCCGCATTGCTGCGGGCTGGATCCATACGGTAGAAGCGATCAAACAGATGGTTCAGGTGTTCCTGGGGAATGTGAACGCCGCTGTTGTGAACGGTTAACGCCAGCTTCTCCATGTTTTTCTTTAATGTTACTTTGATTGTGCCCCCTTCGGGGGTGTATTTCACTGCGTTGTCCAGCAAAATGGACAATAGCTGCCTAAGCAGATCCGCATTGCCCCGCATCATCTGGTCAGCGGCAATGTCGGTGTTGAGCGTCAGACCTTTTTCATAGGCGGGCGCCTCGAAGGCCAGCGATATTTCATCAACAATGTTGGACAGGTTGACAAAATCATGTTCCGCTATCTCCCGTGTTTCATCCGCATGGGCGAGAAACAGAAGGTTTTCAATCAGCTTTTTCATGATCAGGCCTTCTGCCCGTGCTGCGGACAGCCACTGGCTGCCGCCCTGCTCGCTCTCCAGGATATCCAGGTTGGCCAGTATCACCGTCAGGGGCGTTTTCAGCTCGTGGGATGCGTCGGAAACAAAGCGCTGCTGCTGAGCCCAGGCGATTTCCGCAGGCCTGAGCGCGTGGCTTGACAATAGCATTGCCAATAGAAAAAATAAGCCCAGCGCACCAACATATACCATCACCCAGGCCCACCGGCTGCTTTTTAGCTGCGCGTATTCATTTTGCATGTTGGCAAAGGCGATCCGTC
>JAAZBR010000274.1 GCA_012513735.1 Clostridiales bacterium
GCCTTCCGCCAAAAGGCCCAGACGCTGAACAGCGACCGCTTCTTTGAAGGCATCTACGTGGACGGGCAACCCATCGGCGGCATGCGCTTTGAGCAGGCGCTGACCCAGCTCACACAGGCAGCCAGCCGGCAGCAGCCCCTGCGGCTGACGGTTGCCGTGGGAGAAAGCAGCTATACCCTGACCGAACAGGATCTGCCCGTTGCACGCAACACACAAAGTGTGCTGCGGCGAGCCTGGGCCATCGGTCGCCAGGGCTTTCCGTGGATGATAGGCTCCGACAAAACGCCCTTTGAAATCCGCTGGGAGCACACGCGCCAGACGTTGAGCAAGGGCGCCCAGATGCAGACCCTGGCCGGCTACGACCCCACGGACCTGCGGCAGCTGGCGCAGCGTATCGCCCGGGAGAATACCTGGGATCCCCAGGACGCTATGCTGGCATCCTTTGACTATGGCACGCGCAGCTTTACCGTAACCCAGGACAGGCCTGGCCAGCGCGTGGACGAGGAAACCGTCTACCGTGCGCTGGCCGCCTCCCTGGATGCCGGGCGCTACCAGGACAGCATTCGCGTGCAGGGCGAGCAGATCGCCCCCCAACTGACCTCCGTTGCACTGCAGAGCGGGCTGACCATGCTGTCCTCCTTCTCTACCCAGACTACCGGCGACCGGGACCGCAACACCAACATTTTGCTGGCCACCCATGCCATCAGCGGCCAGGCCGTGTTGCCCGGCGAGACGTTTTCCTTTAACCGGGCCACCGGCGAGCGCACGGCGGACAAGGGGTACCGCATGGCGCCTGCCATCGCAGGCGGTATCACCTTTGACGAGATCGGGGGCGGAGTATGCCAGGTGTCCAGCACGCTGTTCAATGCGGCCGCCCTGGCGGGGATGCAGATTGTGGAACGCTCCCCCCACGCCTGGCCCAGCAGCTATGTGGACAAGGGGCTGGATGCCACCGTGAACTGGCCTAATCTGGACTTTGTATTCAAAAACACCGGACAGCACCCCGTCTTCATTGTAGCCCAGTTTGAGGGGCGGCAGCTCAACGTAGCCCTGTATGGCCTGAAGCCGGAACAGGATGCACAGATCACCCTGGAAACCGAGCTGATATCCACCACCCACCCGCCCCGTGAACCCCAGTATGTGCAAAACCCCAACCTGCTGCCCGGCACCCAGCAGCAGACCAAGTCCGCGCGCACCGGCTATGTAGTGGATACCTACCGTGTCTGGTCGCGCAACGGGATGCCCTTCCAGAGGGAGAAGCTGTTCTCCTCCACCTACCGTATGGTGCAGCAGACCATTGAATACAACTGAGGGCAGGAGGCAACCGATGAAAAAGGGAGAGCGGCGCAAGGAGGAAATCCTGCAGACGGCATCTGATCTCTTTGCGCAAAAGGGTTATCTGCGCACCACGCTCAATGATATCATCAGCCAGATCGGCTGCTCCAAGGGCAGCTTCTACCATCACTTTGAAAGCAAGCTGCAGGTACTGCAGGCGCTGGCCAGCCAGCGTACCTTGAACGCTTACCAGACCTACGCCAGCGATATTCCCGATGATCCCCTTGAGCGCCTGAACCGCCTGCTGTACTACACCTGTCCCTTCCGGGCGGGGGAGGAGCAGTTCCTCTCCTCCCTGCTGGGGCTGGACCTGCAGCAGGAGGGGGCGGTCATCACCCAGCATGTCAGGGCCAGCCTGAAAAGCGGGTTCTATGCCGATGTGCTGGCTACCCTGGAGAAGCTGCGCGACCAGGGGACCGCCTTTTACACCAACGCCGCCCTGCCGGAGCTGCTGTGGGAAGCTCATATGGCCTTCCTCACCGTGCTGACCCAGGAGGGCTGCCGCCTGGTGGTATCGGGGGGCACGCCGGCCAGCCGTGTCATCGAGATGCTTCATGCCATCCGCTTTCTATGGGAAAGGATGCTGGATATTCCCTATGGCACCATGGACATCCTGCCGGCAGAGGAACTGCTGCAAACACTGACAGCCGCAGTATCCGCCGTGGAGGGCGTGCAGCAGTTGCGGTTTGACACCGGATATGCCGCGCCTTGTCAACAGCTGCCGGGGACAGTATAATGCAGAGTGGTCATTTGTGGGGAGGAAACATGAAGGCTACACTTGCCCTGGTTGCAGCGCTTTTGTTTCTGTTTATGCCTGCTGCCCGGGGAGGGGAACTACCAGTGGCCCAGTTGATTGAGCCTGCCTATCCGGTGCAAGAGCGAGTGCAATGGGTGTTGGACATCGCAGCCGAGGAGCTGGGCTACACCGAGCAACGGGGTGGTGTCACCAAATACGGCCAGTGGGCCGGTGACCCCAAGGCAGAGTGGTGTGCCGAGTTTTTATGCTGGGTGGTAGACCAGGCCGACCAGCGCCACGGCACCCGGATGCTGACCACCCTGTTCCCCCGCTATGGCGGCACCAACACCGGGCGGGACTGGTTTTTGCGCGAGGGGCGCTACATCGCCCGCAAGGGCTTTGTCAGCGACTGGGGCAGCCAGTGGTACCGGGGCAGCAGCGTCACCATGGAGCGTAACAGCTACATCCCCCAGCCGGGCGACTGGGTGTTCTTCTCCTACGGCTCCACGGGAGACACTTCCCATGTGGCCATGGTGGAGAGCGCCTGGCGGCAGCCAGACGGACAGGTGCTGGTACAGGTGCTGGAGGGCAACAACCCCAGCGCCGTAACCCGGGTGCGCTACCCGCTGGACGACTGGCGCATCCAGGGCTACGGTACCGTACGGGATCTGGCCGATATCGTACTGCGCATGGGCCTGCGGGGCAAAAAGGTCAGCGGCCTGCAGCAGCGGCTGGTACAGGTGGCGCTGCTCAACCAGGAGGATGTCACCGGGCACTACAGCCAGCGTACCTCCGACGCCATCAAGGCCTTCCAGCAGATAGCAGGCTACCCCACCACCGGGATTGCCAACCAGAAGACCCAGCTTGCGCTGGAGGAGTATGCTGCCGGCTACAAGCTGCGGCACAGCTCATTCTGGGTGGTGAGCGAGCCCACGGCTCCCTGAAAGGACGACTATGCAAGACATGCTGCTGATCCTCAACTTTGACAGCCGATATGCCAGCACCGTGGCCATGAAGCTGCGCGCTGAGCGGATCGACTGCCGCATCCTGCCGGGGGACACCCCCTTTGAAAAGGTGGTGGCTCAGGGCGCTTTGGGCCTGGTGCTGGCAGGCGGTGTCACGGGAGAGATCCCCGAAACGCTGGATGGCCGGCTGCTGTCGGCAGGTCTTCCCGTGCTGGCGCTGGGCGACCCGGCCCTGGGGTTGGTGTCGCTGCTGGGCGGCAGCCTGGGCCCCATCGAATCCATGGAGGAGCCGCTGACCGTGCGTTTCCAGCCCTCCCGGGTAACGGAGGGCATTGGCGAAAGCGAGCGCCTGGTGCCCATGCTGCGCAGCATGCTGCTGTCCGACGACCTGCAGTCCCTGGCCATGGCAGAGGAGCATGTGATCGGCTTCATGCACAGCGAACTGCCCATCCTGGGCTTCTCCTTCCAGCTGGAATCCAACGACCCGGACGGCATGAGCATGCTGATGCGCTTTGCCCAGGATGTGTGCGGCTGCAGCGCCTGGCTGACAGACAACGCCTTTATCAACAGCACCCGGGACGGGATCGCCGCAGCGGTGGGCGATGGCCGTGCGCTGTGCGCCATGACCGGCGGGCTGGACAGCGGCGTAGCTGCCATGCTGGCCCACCGGGCGCTGGGCAACCGGCTGCAGTGTGTGTTCATCGACACCGGCCTGCTCAGAGAAAACGAGGCAGCGGAGTTTCTGGCCTATTATGAGCGCACGCTGGGCATGCAGATCATGCGGATCAACGCGCAGGACCGCTTTCTGGAAGCGCTGAAGGGCGTCACGCATCATACGGAAAAAGCCGTCATCATTGCCGATGTCTATCATCAGGTGCTGCAGGAAACCGCCTTGAAGATGCCCCATCAGGCGCTGATCCGCGGCACCAGCGCCAATGATGTGCTGAACACCGGCGACGGCTACAACAGCCTGGCCATCGCCTCCCAGGCGCCCCTGATCGAACCCCTGCGGGAGCTGTTCAAGGAAGAGATCCGCCACATCGGCGAATCCCTGGGCATGCCCCCGGAGATTTACCAGGCCCAGCCCTTCCCTGGTACCGGCCTGGCCCTGCGGGTGCTGGGCGAAGCCACCGCCGAGCGCTTGGACATCCTGCGGCGGGTAGATGCCATCTTTCGTGAGGAAATCCGGGAGGCCGGTCTGCAGCGTCGGCTGTGGAAATATTTTGCGGTGCTTTATCACCTGCAGCATGAGTCGGACAGCGAAGCCCTGGCCGTTGCGCTGCGCGCCGTCACCGTGGGTAGTGTAGGCGGCAAAACAAGGGTGCTGCCCGCCCGGCTGCCCTACGACCTGCAGGAGCGGGTGAGCGAACGCATCCTGCAGGAATATCCCCATCTTCTGCGGATAGTCAACGACATCACGCCGGGAGCCAGCTACGCAGAAATCGAGTTGCGTTGAGCCCGCAGCATCCATTTATGCCAAAGGCCTTCCTTTGGCATTTTCAAGAGGAGAAACCATGCGCCTGTCACACCCGACCGCCCCTTATCAGGGAATTCCCCCTCAGAATGTTTTTTTTGCAGCCAATGACCGGCTGGTACAGCTTGGCCTCGGCTTTGTTGTGCTGTCTATGAACAGCGAGATGTACCCGGAGAAGCCGCTGGAGATTTACGTGTATATCGCTTCTCAGCCCTCCGCCCGGGATCTGCTGCTGGGGGCATTGCTGGGTCGCGCAGACCAAATGCGCGCTCAGTTTCCCCACCTGAAGGGGCGCATCTATACCGAGCTGCTACCCACCGAATGGGAAATGCTCAACTTCTACAACCGCAACGGCTTTCAAAATGCCGATGCCCAGGAGGAGCACATCTTTCCCCTGCCCTCCCTCCCGCCCCAAACGCCCATGGGTTGTCAATTTGCCTCTGTACCCCTGGGCAGCATGCAGGAGCAACAGGCTTTTCTGCAACGCCTGAATATGTACCGAATGACAGCCATTACACCCGACTTTTTAACCCTGCAGATGCAGCAGCCCTTTTTTATGGCACTGGGCTTCTACCGGGCTGGCCAGCCCCTGTGTGAAGGCCTGTTCACGGGTTCCCATCCGGACAGCGCGGCCCTGGTGATGCTGTATACCCGGCAGGAATACCGCCGCAAGGGGATGGCCCGGTCGCTGATCCTCAGCGC
>JAAZBR010000275.1 GCA_012513735.1 Clostridiales bacterium
TGGTGAACTCCATGTCCTGCATGTCGCGGTAGTGCTTTTCCAGCTTATCGGCAAAGGCGATGAACTGGTTGTAGGTTTCGGGCATCTCGGTCTGCATATCGGACATGGGGTGGGGGGTGCGGATGCCGGCCACCACGTCTTCACCCTGGGCGTTCATCAGGTACTCGCCATACAGTTTCTTTTCGCCGGTAGAGGGGTTACGGGTAAAGGCGACGCCGGTGCCGGAATCTTCGCCCATGTTGCCGAACACCATGGCCTGCACGTTGACGGCGGTGCCCCAGTCGCCGGGGATATCATTCATGCGGCGGTAGTAGATGGCGCGGGGATTGTCCCAGCTGCGGAACACGGCCTTGATGGCCTCCATCAACTGCATTTTTGGATCCTGGGGGAAGTCCTCGCCCTTGGCTTCGCGATAGATCTCCTTGTAGCGGCGCACCACTTCCTTCAGGTCGTTGGCATCCAGGTCGGTATCGCCCTTGACGCCCTTCTCAGCTTTGACGGCTTCCAGCGCATGGTGGAATTTCTGCTTGTCCACCTCCATCACAACGTCGGAGAACATCTGGATAAACCGGCGGTAGCTGTCATAGGCAAAACGCTCGTTGCCGGTCAGGTTGGCCAGGCCCTTAACGGCCACATCGTTGAGGCCCAGGTTCAAAATGGTGTCCATCATGCCGGGCATGGAGGCGCGGGAGCCGGAACGAACAGATACCAGGAAGGGGTTCTCCAGGTCGCCGAACTTCTTGCCTGCTTCCTTCTCGGCAACGGCCAGGGCGTCAAAAATCTGCTTTTCAATTTCGGGCGCTACGGTTTTGCCATCGGAATAATAGCGGGTGCAGGCCTCGGTGGTCACGGTGAAGCCCTGGGGAACAGGCAAGCCAATGTTGGTCATTTCGGCCAGGTTGGCCCCCTTGCCACCCAGCAGGTTGCGCATGCTGGCATTGCCTTCCCGGAACAGGTATACGTACTTGGTCATAGGCTCTTTTTCCTCCTTCAGTCAGCCGGCTGTTTGCCGACAAATGTACATTCTTATTGATTATACCCGATAAAGCGGGGGTTATCAACGGAAATCAGGTATGTTTATGCTTTTTCTTCTGTATGGCCTCCGGCTGCCAGTTTCCGGTCCACCCACAGGTTCCAGATCAGCCCCAGCAGGGCAAAAAGCCCGCCCAGCAGGCTGCGCAACGGGAAGACGGCGGACAGGATGACATCCATAACTACACCCATGAACACTTGTCCTACAAAAATAGCCAGGCTCATTTCAAAGATGGCGATGCGCCCTATCACCAGGTTGCTGATCAGCACCACAGTCACGCCCAGCACGGCGCCCAGGTAGCCGGCGGGCGGCCCGGAGAAGGCCTGCGCTGCCGGCATGCCGCTGCCCGTCAGCAACACCACCAGCGCAGCGCCCAGCAGGCCGATCAGGTAGTTGAAAAAAGTGCTGATGCGCACGCTTGTTTGGCGCGCCAATTCCCCGTTGGTCAGCCGGCTGGTGGCCACCGTCAGCCCGGCCGCCAGGGAGCAGAGCACAGGCACAAGCTCGAAGCTGTCCAGCATGATGGCAATGCCCAGCAGCGTGAACAACAACCCCCACAGCTTCTGCCGGCGGAAGGGCCTGCACGGCATGCCCAACACGCCAAAGTGGTCAGCCGCTATGCTGGTCAGGCTGTCCCCCAGCAAGGCCAGGGCTAGCATGGCCGATACGCTGATGCGGCCAAAGGCCAGGTTGTTAAAAAGCGTGGTCAGCAGCCCCAGCAGCCCGCCGATGTACAGAAGCGGCTTCAGGGGCTTGTGCAGCGGGTTTTCCCGAGAAAGCAGCAACACCAGGGCCATGGCCAGGGTGCCGATCACATGGATGATCAGCAGTGTGGGCAAGGGGCCCGCATACGCGCTCAACTGGCCGTTGAACACCACCATGACCGAGATCAGCACACCGGCCAGCAGGCTCAGCAGGCGATACACCGTCAGCTCTCCTTGGGGGTCAGCCAGCCGCCGCAGTCCAGCAGCACCTCGCCATCCCGCTTGCAGGCGAAACTGAAGCGGTCGCCCGCCACCTGGGCGGTCAGGTCCACCGGCCCGCCGGGCCGGATTTCCCGCCGATAGTTGGCCAAAAAGCGGGTGATGGCATGGGTGCTGAGCACCTCTTCGTCCAACAGGTCACATACCCAGTCACCACAGCGGGTGTTGTTTACATGCTGGTTGACATCAAAATCGCTGTAGCGCAGCGCACGCTCCATGCGGATTTCCCGGCCTTCCACCGGCTCCACCGAACCGGGGTAGCCGATAGGCTTTTCAAGGTCAGAGGTGTCGGGCATCAGCGCGGTCACCTGAGGCAAAGACACCATGCGGCGGCTCTCCACATCAGCCAGCGTCCAAGCGCCCACTCCCTCGGCCAGCAAGGTGCCGTCCTCCAGATGAAAGCGGTGGTAGCGGGGGTACAGGGTGCGCCGGGGCGCGCCCGGAAAGGTGGTGGCGACGATCATATCGTTCACCTGAGGCTGGCGGTAAATGCGGATCTCGCTGCGGATCAACACCCACACAGCGCCCAGTTTCAGCAGCTCCTCCCGCCCGACGCCCAGAAAAATGGAATGGCGGCCTCCCATCTCCTGCATCAACACCATCAGGTGGGTGGGACGCAGGTTGCCAAAGCGGTCCTTGGCACTGGAAATCAGGGGAGCAGTTTCAGTCAGAACACGCATGGTTACCTCCTTGGCACGGCCATCAACTCCGCGCTATCGCCATGATAGCAAGGCGGAGGAAGACGTGCAAGCAATCACGGAACACAGTGAGCGCCTCGGGCTCATACTGATGTAAAACTTTAATGCATCCAAAGCGGTGTGAGCTTTTGGTTCACTGCAAGGAGCAGACGAGGGAGGTGTAGTGGCGCTACACCGACCGAGCAGCCGACGCAGCAGTGGGGCAAAAGCGCCAGCGCAACGATGCGTTAAAGTTTGGAATCAGTATCAATTGACCGGGTATGCCGGGCATGCGAAGGGGCTGCCATGGATTTGGCAGCCCCCAAATAGTCAAGAATTGAGAGTTATTTGCCCAGGTATTTGGCAACCTGCAGCCCGGCCTCACGGCCAAACACAATGATGTCGGCCACGGCGTTGCCGCCGATACGGTTGGCGCCGTGCACGCCGCCGGTCACTTCGCCGGCTGCGAACAAGCCCTCGATCACCTTGCCGTCAGCGTTCAACACCTGGGTATCCGAGTTGATTTTGATACCGCCCATGGTGTGGTGGATGCCGGGGCCGATCTGGGCCGCATAGAAGGGGGCCACGCTAATGTTGCGGGGCATGGCGGTGGCGCGGCCAAAGGCCTCATCCTTGCCGGCGGCGACTGCCTTGTTCCAGTCCTCCACCGTCTTTTGCAGAGTGGCGGCATCCACGCCGATCTCCTTGGCCAGGCCCTCCAGGGTGTCAGCCTGTTTGGTGAGACCGTTGGACACATAGCCCTCAATGGCTTTCAGGTTGTTGCGCAGCTCCTGGTCAAAGACCAGGTAGGCATAGCCGCCTTCCTGCTCGTTTTCAGCGGCGGACACCACGTCCCGGGTCTCCATTTCGTTGATGAAGCGCTCGCCCTTCTGATTGACCAGAATGGCGCCCTCGCCACGCACGGACTCGGTCAGCATGATGGAGGTGGCCTGGTGCACGGTGGGGTGGGTCTGGATCTTATCCATGTCCACCAGGGCAGCGCCCACTTCCTCAGCCATCACAATACCGTCGCCGGTGGCGGAGGGAGCGTTGGTGGTGACATAGCCCTTCAGGGAAGGCTTGTACTTGACCAGCATGTCCTCGTTGGCGCCAAAGCCACCGGTGGTCAGCACGACAGCCTTCGTTTTGATGGTCAGCAGCGCGGTCTCGCTCTCGGCCTGCACACCCGCCGCCTTGCCGTTTTCCATGATGATGTGGGTGGCCCTGGTGTTCAGCATCAA
>JAAZBR010000276.1 GCA_012513735.1 Clostridiales bacterium
CACCTATGCTATCGGCGGCAATGAGAGCTGCGCGCGGCTCTCTGGCATCAATTTGAATTCCGTAAAGTGCTTTGTGTATGTGGTCAGCGGCATATGCTGTGGAGTGGCCGCTATCCTGCTCACTTCTCGGCTTGACTCGGCCCTGCCCACCAACGCTGACGGCCAGGAGATGGATGCCATCGCTGCGGTTGTCATCGGTGGCACCTCCATGAAAGGCGGCGAGGGTGGCATGATAGGCACCCTGATTGGCATCATGATTATCGGCGTCATCGCCAATGGCTTAAACCTCCTGGGTGTGGCCCAGGGACCTCAAAAAATGGTTAAGGGCCTGATTATCGTCATCGCCGTAATCATCGATGTACTGCGCCGCAGGGCCACAGTATCCTCAAAATAAGATTTCCTTCCGGCAACGATGTGAAGGGGGAAGTATGAATACTTCCCCCTTCACATCGTACAGACCATGAAGGTGCACTTCTTGAATGAGGTGCAGCAAAGGCGTACAATGAGTCCAGTATTATTGTAAATGGGGAGGGACCATGAAGGCAGTCATGTATGGTGGCGGCAACATTGGCCGCGGGTTCATCGGCGCACTGTTCAGCAGGGCAGGCTATCAGGTCAGCTTTGTTGATGTGGACAGCAAGCTGATTGACCAGTTGAATCAGCGGGGCGAATATCCGCTGCGGATTATCCGCACGGATGGGCACGATGACTGGGTGATCGGCAACGTGTGCGGCGTGGATGGCAAGGATGCCGATGCGGTTGCCCAGGCCATTGCAGCGTGCGATGTGATGGCCACCGCAGTGGGGGCTAAAATTCTGCCCTATATCGCGCCGCTGATTGCCAAGGGGATTAAGCTGCGCTTTGCGCAGAACAGGCCGCCCCTGAACATCATCATCTGCGAAAACCTGATGGATGCCAACCACGTTTTGGAAGACCTGCTGAAGAAGGAGCTTTCGCCGGAGGAGCAGGCGCGGATGGATAGAGAGATCGGCCTGGTGGAAGCTTCCATCGGCCGCATGGTGCCTGTGCAGACCGATGCCATGCGGGATGGCGATCCCCTTCGCGTGTGTGTGGAAACCTACGGTTTTCTGCCGGTGGATCAGGGAGCGTTCCGCGGGCCGGTGCCTCACCTGGAGGGCATGATCCCCTTTTCGCCCTTTGATTTCTATCTGCGGCGCAAGCTGTATGTACACAACATGGGGCACGCCACCTGCGCTTACCTGGGCGGGTATTCAGGGCTGGACTATATCTGGCAGGCCATCGAGAAGCCGGATGTTGAGCTGATTGTTCAAAATGCCATGATGGAGAGCATGATGGCGCTGGTCAAGAAGTATCAGGTGGACGGCAATGCGCTGTTCAACCACATCAACGACCTGATTGGTCGCTTTGCCAACCGTGCCCAGATGGATACCTGTGCTCGTGTGGGGGGCGACACCCGCCGCAAGCTGGCGCCTGATGACCGGATGATCGGCTCTTCCCGGCTGTGCCTGGAGATGGGCGTGGTGCCCAGCCACATTGCACTGGGTGCGGCAGGCGCAGTGTATCAGCACCTCAAGGAAGAGGGGGCGCAGCAGGGCGAGCAGCAGGCGCTCCGGGTGCTGCATGACATCAGCGGGCTATCCGCAGATGACCGGTTGACCAAGCTTATTATGGAACACTATAGGTTGTATGCTCGCGGCGCCACGGTGGAGGAGCTGCGGCTGTCAGCCAAGGCACAGCGTCTGCACGAGGTGGGCCCGGTGGCATAGCGTTTGCTTAGCTAATTGGAGGTTCATATAAATGGGCTGCAAAACTGCGGCCTATTTTCCTGCCATCGTGTGCTATACTGCTTCCATGACGAATGCAAGCACAGACAGGGAGAAAATGCTGACCGCCCTGATCCTGGATTGGTACCGCAGGGAAGGGCGCCGTCTGCCCTTTCGGGGGACGAAGGATCCCTACCTGATCTGGGTGTCGGAGATCATGCTGCAGCAGACCCGCACCGAGACCGTGGGGGCCTATTATCTGCGGTTTATTGACCGCTTTCCTACCGTACAGGCGTTGGCTGGGGCAGAGGAACAAGAGGTGCTGAAGCTGTGGGAAGGGCTGGGATACTATAGTCGTGCCCGCAACCTGCACCGGGCCGCCGAATTGGTGGTGGCGGAGTATGGCGGCCGGCTGCCCGCCAGTGCGGAAGCCCTGCAGCGGCTGCCCGGCATCGGCCCCTATACGGCGGCAGCTATTGCTTCCATTGCCTTTGATCAGCCCGTGCCCGCCATGGATGGCAACCTGCAGCGGGTGCTGAGCAGGTTGTATCTGGTGGAGGAGGACATCGGCATCCCATCCGTCAAACGCAGGCTGTACCAACTGGGACAGGGCCTGATGCCCCGCCAGGGGGCCGGGGATGTCAACCAGGCGCTGATGGACATCGGCGCCACCATCTGCCTGCCGGGAACGCCGGACTGCGGGCGCTGTCCCTTGCAGCGTCACTGCAAGGCATATCACCAGGGAGAGCCTGAGCTGCTGCCCCGCATGCAAAAGAAGAAACCACCCCGGGAGGTGCCGGTGGCGGTGCTGCTGCTGACCCATCAGGGGCGCGTGCTTGTGCAGCAGCGGCAGCAGGCACTGCTGCGCGGGCTGTACACCTATGTGCTGCTGGAGGATGTGGAGGGACAACAGGAGGCACAAATGCATCTGCGGTGCTGGGGGCTGCCCCATGCGACGCTGCGAGAGCTGGCTACGGCCCGCCATGTGTTCACCCACCGGGTCTGGCAGATGACCCTGTACCACGCAGAGCTCACTGAAGCAGAGACTGGTCAGGCTATGTTACCGCACGGCCAGTGGGTGACTGCTGAGCAGATGCACACCCTGCCATTTCCCACTGCTATGCGGGTTGCGGTACAATGGGCCGATACGCTGCTGGAGAAGGCGCCGGCTCCTGCACAAATGCCCAGGGGCGCTGATGCTGATTCCGCACTTTAACGCATCGTCGTGCTGGCGCTTTTGCCCCCTGCTGCGTCGGCTGCTCGGTCGACGTAGCGCCACTACGCCTCCCTCGTCTGCTCCTTGCAGTGAACCAAAAGCCCACACCGCTTTGGATGCATTAAA
>JAAZBR010000277.1 GCA_012513735.1 Clostridiales bacterium
CATGTAGGCCGAGGCATAGCCGCGGTCAAACTGCATGCCTTCCACGGTGGTCAGCTCGGTCTTCATGGTCTTGCTCTCTTCCACCGTGATGACGCCGTCATTGCCCACGATGCCCATGGCATCGGAGATCAGCTTGCCCACTTCCTCGTCGCCGGCAGAAATGGAGGCGACCTGGGCAATAGCATTCTTGCCGCTGATGGGGCTGGAAATATCCTTCAGAGCGTCAACCGCTGCTTCGGTAGCGGCTTCAATACCGCGCTTCAGCACCATGGGGTTGGCGCCGGCGGCCAGGTTCTTCAGGCCTTCGCGCACGATGGCCTGGGCCAGCAGCGTGGCAGTGGTGGTGCCGTCACCGGCGACATCATTGGTTTTGGTAGCCACTTCCTTGATCAACTGGGCGCCCATGTTTTCAAAGGCATCTTCCAGCTCGATCTCCTTGGCAATGGTCACGCCGTCATTGGTGATGGCGGGGGATCCATATTTTTTGTCCAGCACCACGTTGCGACCCTTGGGGCCCAGAGTGATTTTAACGGTATCGGCCAGGGTGTTCAGACCCTTTTCGAGGGCGCGGCGCGCCTCGTCGCCAAACTTCAGTTGCTTTGCCATGTTTGTAATTCCTCCTGCTTGTGTTTGCTTAATTGTCTGGGGCCAGTGTCTTGTTTATTCAACAACAGCCAGGATGTCGTTCTGGCGGACGATGATCAGTTCCTGCCCGTCCAGCTTGACTTCTGTGCCGGCATACTTGGAATAGATAACCTTCTGGCCAACCTTGACCTGCATGACGATTTCCTTGCCGTCCACATTGCCGCCGGGGCCAACAGCCAGCACTTCGGCCATCTGGGGCTTTTCCTTGGCAGCACCGGTCAAAATGATGCCGCTCTTGGTGGTTTCTTCAGTTTCTACGTTTTTGATGACCACACGATCACCTAAGGGTTTGACTTGCATGGTGGTTCCTCCTCGAGTTTATCTTGTGACTTTAGCACTCGATGCTTGAGAGTGCTAAGCTTCAAGTTCACTATACCCTACAACCAGGAAAAAGGCAAGCCCTTTTACAAAAAAAGTGTCCGTGAAAAAGTGCAAGACCCTGTTGGTTGACACTGCTTCCCCGGCGCTTTACAATACATTATCTGACAAATTGTGAAGGATGGAATTCAATGACCTATAACATCATCAAAGGCATCCTGCCAAACTTCTGTTTTGTAGGCAGGTTTGTTCAGGCACAGGAAGTGACCAGCGGCAATGTCAACAACACCTACCTGCTGCGGTACCGCGACGCCCGTGGCGATAACCTGTACACCCTGCAGCGCATCAATACCTATGTGTTCAAGAACCCGGATGAGGTGATGCGCAACATTGCCATGGTAACAGATCATCTGCGTGCCAGCCTGATACGTACCCTGGGCACCGCCGAGCGGCGGGTACTGGAATTGATCCGCACCCAGACAGGTGAAGCCTTGTACCGGGATGAGTCAGGCGGTGTCTGGCGGGCCTATACCTACATCAGCAACGCCCATGCTTTGGACATGGTGGAGACCCCCGAGGCCATGGAGGAGGTAGGTCGCGGCTTTGGCAGGTTTCAACGCCTGCTGTACGATTTTCCGGCAGAACAGTTGTTTCACTCCATCCCCAATTTTCACCACACCATTAAGCGGTTCTACGCCTTCGTGCGGGCGGTGGACGAGGACAAAGCAGGCCGCGTTGCTGGGCTGGAAGAAGAGATCGAGTTTATGTTTGACCGGCGCCGCATGATGGGCGAAATTGTTCGCCTGCTGGACGCACAGGTGATCCCGCTGCGCGTGACGCATAACGACACCAAATCCAACAATGTGTTGCTGGATGAGGAAACAGGCAAGGCCATCTGTGTCATCGACCTGGATACGGTGATGCCGGGTTCCGTGCTGTATGATTATGGCGATGCCATTCGCTTTGGCGCCTCCACCGCAGCAGAAGATGAGCCGGATGTATCGCGCATCCGCCTGGACATGGACAAAGCCAAGGCCTTTACCCGCGGCTTTATTGAAGAAACGGCAGGTTTTCTCACCAATGAGGAGCTGCTCCGCCTGCCCCTGGGCATTAAAGTGATCACCTGTGAGCTGGCCATGCGCTTTTTAACCGACTATATTGACGGCGACCTGTACTTCAAAGTGAATTCCCCCGACCACAACCTGGTGCGCGCCCGCGCCCAGATGACGCTGCTGAAGGATGTGGAGCGCCGGGAGGAGGAACTGCAGGCCATGACCGAGCGCTACCTAAACCGAGCATCCTCCTGCTGATACACCAATAGCGTCCCCTGCGTAACCCCGATGCGGGCCATGGCTCCCGTTGCCTGGTTACTGACGCCCAGGGGAAAGGCGCTGCACAGGTGCAGTCCCCGGGACTCATAGCTTAAGCCCTGCAGGCTGACGCCCCGGCTGTCCGCGCTGTGGCTGAAGACGGAGATGATTTGGCCCGGCTTTGTCTGCAGGCACAGTTCGCCATCCGTCACAGCGTACAGTTCGAAACTGGGTGCAGTGATACGCACGCTCAGTCCCTGCCGGCTCAGCCCGGCCATAAGCTGCATATTGGCGATGAAGTGGTCTTCCCTGGGGCCTCCTGTGGCGCCATACAGGCGAAAGCGCCGGTAGCCCCACTGCCTGCCCAGACGCACGGCCAGTGAGATATCTGTATCATCCTTGCGCACGGGAAACCGCAAAAGCGGCAAGCCGTGCACCGGCTGACGGTAGGAATCCATATCGCCTATAACCAGGCGGGGGCGCAGATGAAGGCGCATCAGCCCCTTCAAGCCGCCATCCGCCGCTATGAGCAGGTCGCCCGATGCCGGCTGCAACCCGCGGGCACACAGCTTCCCTGCCCCCACAATATAACAACAGCCCGCTTGCATCCCGGCCCCCCCTATGCGATGATACCGCAGTATACCATGCAGCCTGCTGCCCGCATAGTGTGGTGAACGCGCATTTTGCGGCTGTGAAAGGAGATCCCTTGGCCAAGCAAAAATCAATCTATGTATGTTCAGCCTGTGGCTTTGAGTCCCCGCGCTGGTATGGCAAATGCCCAAACTGCGAGGCCTGGAATACATTGGAAGAAACACTGCCCGCCCTGACCGCGCCTGCCCTGAAGCCCAAGGAAGCAAAGCAGCGGGGCGGCACAGGGGCAGAGGCCGTACCCATTGACCAGATTGAGGCAGACCACCAGCTTCACCAGCCCACCGGCATGGCAGAGTTTGACCGCGTGCTCGGAGGCGGTATTGTGGAGGGGTCCCTGATGCTGCTGGGCGGTGAACCCGGTGTGGGCAAGAGCACCCTGCTGCTGCAAATCTGTGCGCTGTTGAGCCGTCAAGGCAAGCGTGTGCTCTATATCAGCGGTGAGGAAAGCGCGCGGCAAATCAAGCTGCGTGCCCGCCGCCTGGGTGCCCTGGGAACGGACATTCTGGTGCTGGCCGAAAACGCCATGGATGCCATTGAGCAGAAGCTGGAGGATATTGCGCCGGACTATGTGATGATTGACTCCATCCAGACCATGTACCGGCCGGAGATGGCCAGCGCCCCCGGCTCCGTCAGTCAGGTGCGTGAATCCGCCTCACTGCTCATGCGCTATGCCAAGACCAGTGGCTGCGCCGTGTTCCTGGTTGGCCATGTCACCAAGGAAGGCGCCATTGCCGGCCCCCGCATTCTGGAGCATATGGTGGATGTGGTGCTGTACTTTGAAGGCGACTATCAGCGAGAGTACCGTCTGCTGCGCGCGGTGAAAAACCGTTTCGGTTCGGTGAACGAGCTGGGCATTTTTGAAATGACGGGCGAGGGTATGCGCCCGGTGGAGGAGGCCTCGGAGGCACTGCTCTCCAAGCGGGCAAAGGACGCCAGCGGTTCGGTAGTGTTCTGCGGCATGGAAGGTTCCCGCCCTGTGCTGGTGGATGTGCAGGCTTTGGTATGCCAGTCCTTCTATTCCTCGCCCAAGCGCACAGTCAACGGCATGGACCAGGGGCGTATTGCCCTGCTGCTGGCCGTGCTGGAGAAGCGGGTGGGCCTGCGGCTGTATAACCAGGACGTATATCTGAACGTGGCCGGGGGCCTCAGCCTGTCCGAGCCTGCGGCCGACCTGGCCATCTGCCTGGCGGTTGCCTCCTCGCTGGCAGACCGCCCCCTGCCCATGGACCTGGCAGCCATGGGGGAAGTAGGGCTGGCTGGCGAGCTGCGTCCTATCCCCCAGATGGAGCGCCGCATAGCCGAATGCGCGCGGCTGGGCTTTACCCGTCTGCTTTGTCCTGCGGGTATAGCCCACGTGCGGGTGCCCAAGGGTATCACGTTACTGTCGGTCGCCACCCTATCGGAAGCCATTGCCCGCATGCACAGCCTGTAACCTGATATTGTCCAGCAGGTTCAATAATTCGCAATCATTGTGACGCTGTTTGTCACAGATGAGACCATGCTTGTGAAGAATATGCATTGCAAAGTAAGGCGAACTTTATCAATATGAAGCCGAATTGTTACACAATGTCATAGGAACTTTCTTCTTTTGGCAGGGGTGCTTTGTTATAATTCTATTCACAAGGTGTACTCATGTGTGATACCGAAGGGAGTGGAATTTAAATGAAAAAACTGACTGCCCTCTTGTTGG
>JAAZBR010000278.1 GCA_012513735.1 Clostridiales bacterium
ACCAGCGCTGCCGCCTGTTCGGCATCCAGGGTGTAGGTGCCGCCGACCGGAATCAGCAGGATATCAAGCCCTTGCAGGGCATTCAATACTTCCTGCTCCGGCCGGGCGCCCAGGTCGCCCAGGTGGGCGATGCGCAAGCCCTCCACTTCGTAAACGAAGATGACATTGCTGCCCCTTTTGGTGCCGCCCTGGTCATCGTGGAAGCTGGGGTAGCCCGTAACCCGCACGCCGGGCATTGGGGTGTGCTGACCCGTTTCGCGCAGCACGATGGGCTTGCCCTGCACCTTGTCCAGGTGGGCGTGGTCATTGTGGCCGTGGCTGCAGGTCACCAGGTCTGCCTGGGTCTCGCGGTACGGCCAGGGGACGTTGGGGTCGAAGGGATCGGTCAGCATGCGCAGGCCGTCCTCCGTCTCCAGCAGGAATTCGCTGTGTCCTTGATAGGTAATGAGCATGGTGGCCTCCTTTTATGGCGCGGAGTTGGTCAATGGTTGAACAGAAGGTCGTTGGGCTTGCCCTTGATGAGGCCCCCACCGCACGGAACTGCCCCAGCCAGAACGTCAGCGCGTCGTCGCGGGTATAGCTGCTGTCGATGTGGACGGCTACGACCTCCCCACAAACCATTCATGGCTGCCCGGGTGGCCACCCGGTGGACGACCCGGCATTCCAGGTTTACGGGGCATTCCCCGATGAGCATGGCATTGATTTTGTCTGCGGAGATAGGCGTAAAGCCCGTCTGTTCAAACTTGTCGGCATCCGGCCTGACAGCTTGCCGCACAACTCCACCTGCTCAAGCTGGGCAGCCAGCGGGATGTTGACGGCAAACTCGCCTGCCTGTGCCAGCAGGCCGTGGCTATATTGCTTGGGCTTGATGCCAATCATCACGCTGGGCGGGTCGAAGGAGTAGAAGTGAAAAGCGCCCGCAGTGATGATGTTGCGGTCAATGGTGACCAGCACCACTGGAAAGGCAGGCAGGGCAACGACCCCATCCATCATGCGCTCATGCCTTGCTTTCAAGCGTGACTTCCTTTTGGCCGATGATGCCGTGCGCCTGCAGCAGCCGCACCGCATGATGGGGCGGCGCGCGGTGCTCACGCAGGGCGTCTGCAAATGCGGATTCCAGCGCATACTGCAGGCGGCCGCGGTCAGCGTCGGCCAGCAGCCTAAGTGCGCGGCGCAAAACGGTGATGTCCTGCGCATCGAGTGGCGCCGGGTGCTCCATCAGCAGGCGGCAAATGCCCCACAGTGCCGCTTCCCCGCCTTCGGGCATAGCGGGCAGGGGCTGCTCAGGCAGCGTGGCATAAAACTTTCGGCAGCGCTCGTCCGTCCAGTCTATCAGCACCAGGCCATCGGGCAGTGTGTTCAGGGCATAGCCTGCGGCCATCAGCTGCGAGGCAGCGGCATCAGCCTCTTGCGCGGGCAGGCGCCGGGGATAATCGCTGATGAAAAGCGCGCGCCTTGCCCTGTCCCGCTGGACCAGGCAAGGCGCGCCGATGAGCTGTTTGATGTGCCGGGCGTTGGGCAGTTGCATGCCCTTACGCCTGCTTGTTGGCGGAGAAGCTGATTTTCAAATCGTTGACCGAGGTGAACTGCCCCTGAATATCCAGCTGATACTTGAGGGCGATTTCGCCGTCGCCCGACTCATCCACCTTGTAATCCACCTGTGTGGGGAAGATGCCCATGCCAAACGCGCCAAAGGGCGTGTTGTAATTGGTTTCAAATCGGCGGCCCTGACGGAATACCATGTTGGTGCCCCAGCTGCCATCCCGTGCCATGGTGACAACGCCGTCATCCATCGTCATGGTGACCTTGCGCTTCTCCTTGGTATCGGGTTGGTTTTCCTCGTAGCGAAGTTTCCATTTGTTGTTTTCGCCGGTCAGGGTGCCCGTGGTGATAAGCCGCATAGCGTCATCTGTTTCGCCAAAGTCGCTGGTTACCCCCGTCACGGTCAATAGTACTTTCCTGCGCTTCATCCAGGCCACCCCCTTTCCTACACTCATTATACCCTATCCCAGCACAAAAGAACATCCCATTGCTTTCAAGACAAGGGATAGGAAAAGCGGAACAATCTGGGATACAGCCAATTGTCCGCGCTGGACAGATGTATGTCTGATGTGTAAACTCTTTGGCATACCAGGGAAGGCGAGAGGCAGCATGAAAAGCGTGTTCTTCAC
>JAAZBR010000032.1 GCA_012513735.1 Clostridiales bacterium
AAGGCCTTTGACATGGTGCTCTACTATTACAACCCCAACATCGACACCCGGGAGGAGCATGACCTCAGGGCCCGTGAGCTGCTGCGCCTGGCGGAGCAAAGCGGCCTTCCGGGGCAGGCGGTGGCCGTGCCCTATGATCCGGCGGCCTGGCTGGAGGCGGTGCGCGGCCTGGAGAGGGAGCGGGAGGGGGGCAGGCGCTGTGAGAAATGCTTTGCCCTGCGTCTCCGGCAAAGCGCCCGCTACGCTGCAGCCCAGGGCTTTGACTACTTCACCACCACGCTGAGCATCAGCCCGCTGAAGTCGGCGGCGCTGCTCAACCGGCTGGGGGTGCGCATCGGCCAGGAGGAGGGCGTGGCCTTTTTGCAGGCGGACTTTAAAAAGCGCGGAGGCTTTTTGCGCTCCACGCAGTTATCCAAACAGTATGGCATCTACCGGCAGGATTATTGCGGCTGTGCCTTTTCAAAAAGGGAGCGGGACGCTCGGCGGGGGCAGGATCAGTAGCCCCATCTGATGGTTTCCAGCATGCCCTGCATGTCTGCGATCTGCAATACGCGGCCGTCATCCGGGCGCAGCGTGCCGCTGAACCGGCCCAGCGCGCATTGGCGGCGCATGGGGGACAGGATGCCCCCTGCCTTGACCCCTAAGTTGACGCGTGGCTCAAAGCGCAGGTCCAGGCGGCCCTGCTGATCCCGCAGGCACTGGCCTGCGCCGGGTTCCTCCTTGCCGGAGGGGGTGTCTGCTTGCCACTGCACAGCGCCCAGCTTGTGCAGGCGTCCATCCACCAGCAGGGTGTTTTCCGTGGCGGCCTGGCTGTCCAGGGGGCCCTCCCCCAGAAACAGGGCTACCCGGCTGCCCTGGGCATAGCCTGCGGCTTCCCCCCTGCGCCACGTGAACCGCCGGGGCAGCATGGCTCGCCCCCAGTGGAGAGAGGCAAAGGAGGTGGCGGGGGCAAAGCGGTACTCCCTGTCGCCATAGATGCAGCGGCCTTCCGCCGGCAGGCAGCCCAACTGCTGGGTGTAGGCGAAACCCCGGCCCTTGTTGCCGGGTAAAGCAAGCACCAGTCTGTCCCCGGGATACTCTTCCACGATCAGATCAAACAGCAGGGGTTCCTTTCCCTTACAGCAGTCATAGGCGTGGCCGTACAGGTGGTGCCGGCCCGGCTCGGTGCGCAGGGTGTATTCGTGCAGCTTCCCTTTGGCGCCGATCACCCCCGGCCCTGCCGTCAGCGGCAGTTCATGGGGATCCGCCGTGCGACGCAGATCGGCCAGGCCTTCCCCGCGCTCAAAATCCGCCAGCATCACGCTTTCATACTGGGCGCCGTCACGATGGCAGATGCTGATCAAAAAGGCGGAGGCCTGGTTGATCGTTAGGTAGCTGTGCCACTGGGCCAATATGCCGCCGGCCAGCAGGGCTGTCTGCGGGTCGAAGCGCTTGAGGGGCGCTGTGGCATAGCCTGCCTCCAGCAGCAGGCCCCGGGCATCAAGCAGGTCGCCCGCCTGCAGCATCCTGCGCTGCATCCCAACGGGAAGGTGTGGATGAACGTCGTTTTTCATGGGCATATCTTACGCTTGTTGGGGATGAAAGTCAATATATTGCCTTTATTTGAATAAAAAGTGGGGGATGAAGCCCATTCGGGTGGTAAAAGAGCGGTGCAGCAAACGGCCGGCATTTCGGTTTATTTCTTTGGGGGACTGAATATATTATCCTTTGGGATCAAAAACCGGACATTTATTCATATAGAATTCATAAAACTGTTGCATTTTGTAGGATCAGCTGCTATAATACACAACATATTGTAGGCAAAGGGATGTATGCCACATGATTTCTTTGGCGGGACTGTTGGTCTTTCTTTGGCTATGCGTTGTGATTGGGCTGATTGCCTTCACTGCGCGGAACCATCGACGGGAGCGGCAGCTTCTCTGCCGGTTCCGGAACACCGTCTCCTACATCCGTCTCAGCCAAAAAATAGCCCAACTGCTGGCCACCTATGATATCGATCAACTGCGCATTGAGCAAAGCGGCGTCACGGTCACTTCGGTGTATCCGGCCCATACTTTGCTCAGTTTTGATTTTAAGCAGAACGGCAAGTGCAAGCGCAGCGACCTGATCCCGCGGATGGTGACACAGCTTCTGTTGGAGGATTTTCCCCAGCTCTGTGACAGCGAAGTATACAAAACCGCCCGCTACCGGGTGTATCGGGCCAACGGCAAGCGTGAGGACGGGTTTTCCGTTACCATGCGCCGCCGGCACAAGGACAGGGTGATCAATGCCCGCACCAGCGTGCAGCTGCGCATTCTATAAGGGGGGCACGGTTTCGGGCAGGCGGGGCAGCCGCCGTTCCAGAATATTTTCCACATAGCGCTTCAGCGGTAGCAAAGGGGCCTGCGTCACAGCGGGCCCTGTTTTGTCGATGCCCTGCTGCAGCACCTGGCGCAGCCAGATGATCTGCCGGCCGTCCAGCCGCTGGGCGTCCTGCTGCCCCTGATAACAGCCGCGGCACAGCAGGCCGCCGGCCTGGCTGTGCAGCCAACCGTCCTCCTGATCCTCCATGATGCGGCCGCACAGGGCGCAGTGGTTCAGCCTGGGTTTGTAGCCCTGCAGGCTGGCGAAATGCAGCAGAAAGGCCGCCGTTACCGACCGGGGATCCACATCACTGTAGGCCAGGCGGTGCAGGCTGCGGGTGAGCAAAATCAGCAGGTGCTCCTGGGGCTGCTCAGGCTGGGCGGCCGCATCCGCTGC
>JAAZBR010000279.1 GCA_012513735.1 Clostridiales bacterium
GCGGCCCGCATCGCCTACAAGAAGGGCTGTGCCGACGCCAGCCCCGTGTTGTTGGAGCCCATCATGCATGTGGAGATTCTGGTGCCCGATGAGTACATGGGCGATATCATGGGCGATGTCAGTACCCGCCGCGGCCGCATTATGGGCATGAACCAGGTGCAGGGCATGCAGCAAGTGGTGGCCGAAATCCCCATGAGTGAGATGTTCAAATACGCTACGGACCTGCGGTCCAAAACCCAGGCCCGGGGCAGTTTCTCCATGGCTTTCGAGCGCTACGAGGAAGTGCCCGCTGATGTGGCGAAAAAGGTCATCGAGAGCGCTGAGAAGACTGAGGATGAAGAAGATTGATCCTCTGCTGTGAAAGCGAGCATACGAAAATGCATTGATTCGGGAAATTGTTCGTGTGTTTCGTCAGCACTGGAAAGCTGCTTAACAGGAATATGGTATACTAAAGGGGCCAATAGGCCCCTTTTTCATACCTGAACAGCCCTCTCACAGAAAGGAGAGTTATGATGCCCACCATTCAACAGTATTTTGATATTCCCTCCAGCTTTGGCGGCCTGCCCATGGCAGACGACAGCCTGCTGTACCTTTGTAATGCCAGTGGCAGTGCCCAGATTTGGCGGCAACGGGGCAGCCTGCCCCCCGAGCAACTGACCGACTTTGCAGACCGGGTGATGCGGCTGTATCCGTCCCCGGATGGAAAGGGATGCTTCTTCACCAAGGATGCAGGAGGCAATGAACGCGCCCAGATCTGGCGCCTGAATGGCCAGGATCATGCCACCCAACTGACGGATGCCCCGGCGGTCACCCACCAGTTTGGCGGTGTCAGTCCCGATGGGCGGACGCTGTACTACGCGTGCAACGCACGGCATGCCACCCACTTTGACCTGTGCAGCATGGACCTGCAAAGCGGCGAACAGCGCATCCTGGTACAGAATGATGACTTTTTCAACACGCCGGCCGTCCTGTCTCCCGATGGGCGGTGGCTGTGCTACAACAAAATGCGCGGAAAAAGCGACAATCACCTATGGATGCTGGATACCCAGACAGGAGAGGTGCGCCAGGTAGGGCGTCCGGATGCAGAAGCTACCTATGAGCAGCCGGTTTTCCAGGCGGACTCCTCTGCCCTGTATCTGTTGTCGGATCAGGACCTGGATGTGCGCCGGGTAATGCGCTACGATCTGGATGCAAGCACCCTGAGCCGTGTCCACGAGGAGTTGTGGGATATTGAAGATCTGGCCATTAGCACCGCGGATCGCTTTCTGGCCTTGGTGGTACGGGATGAGGGCTTCAGCCGGCTGAGAGTGCTGGATAGGAAGCGCTATTCCTTTATACAACTGCCGGATATGGAGAAAGGATTGATCGGCGGCCTGCGGTGGCATCCTGAAAAACCAATCTTGTATTTTACATGGAGCACAGGCGCCAAGCCCCGCCATGTGTGGGCGCTGAACGCCAAGTCCAGCCGGCTGAAACAGGTGACCCGGGGTGATACAGCAGGTATTGACCCCGGCAGCTTCATCGCGCCCGCCTTGTACCGCTTCACCTCTTTTGACGGGCTCAGCGTGCCCTACTATTTCTATCAGGCGGCGGGTGATGCCCCAGGTCCGGTGCTGCTGAGCATCCACGGCGGACCGGAGGGGCAGGAACGGCCGGCCTTCAAGCCCCTGTATCAGTATCTGCTCAGCCAGGGCATTAGCATCGTGGCGCCCAACGTGCGCGGCAGCGATGGATACGGCAAGGAGTATGTACACCTGGACGATAAGGAAAAGCGGCTGGATACTATTAGGGACATTGAATCGCTGGTTGAACATCTGGTGCAGTCCGGCCAAGCCCAGGCGGGTCGCCTGGCGGCCATGGGAGCCAGTTA
>JAAZBR010000280.1 GCA_012513735.1 Clostridiales bacterium
GCCACGGTAAAGCCCTTGCTTTCCATATTCATCACCAGGTTTTCCCCCATCACTGCCAGGCCCACCAGGCCGATATCCGCTGATTTCATTGCGCTGCTCCTTCCCATGTGGTGTTGGTGCTTCTTTCAGCCCCCGGGACCTATCATGATGATACCCGCCGGAATGCCCGCGTAAGCGGCTTCTTCCCTGATCTTACCACGAATAAGCGCCGGTGGAAACGCAGGGAAGCAGTCCCCTGTTCCCCCCGCCCTGGTCAGTTTGTTTCACAAAGTGGAAAGAACTGCGGAAAGCTTTTCATTCTTGTCCCTTCTCTTGTGTGCTTTCCTTATTAAATGATATATTGTGGACGGATTGGTTTGTACCAGCAATAGAGAGGCGCAGCCTTTTTTCTTGTACTTTTCTATAGGCTGGCCCAAGGAAGCATCTGTGCCTGTAGTTGCTATCATCAAGGAGGTAATACGATGGAACGGACTGTGAATACCCGGTTTATGAAGCTGTTGGCCGCCCTGTTGTGCGTGTCGCTGCTGCTCAGCGGCTGCGGGCCCCGCCCCAAACCCGAGGCTACGGTGCTGACTTTTATTGAAAAAATGAACGCCTACGATGCCGATGGCTGCATTGAACTGCTGGAATCCAGCCTGGCCAAGCAAACCAAGGCCTCCATGAGCCTGGGCGGCATACTGGCCAGCGGCCTGTCGGGCATCGACATGGACGGCTCCTCCATGATTGCGCTGCTGCCCATGCTGACGGGCTTGCTGAAGCTGGCCGGTTTCGGCATAGATCTGCCCCAGTGGCGCTTTGCCAACTACACCACCGTTGAAAACGGCGACAAGGCCACCGTAACGGGTGATATGTATGTGACCGCCGGCAAAGGCCAGGAGGATCGGTACAAGGCCTCCTTCGACCTGGTGTTCACCAAGGGCCAGTGGCGCATCAGCGACATGAAGTAACTGGCCCCGCAGGGCCTTATCGACAAATCAACGGAGGATACGACCATGCAAAACCTTAACACCAGCGCACCCGCCAAATGGAAAAGCATTGCCAACCGCCACCGCATTGCGCGGTTCTGGCGGGATGGCTTTGTGCCCCGCCTCAGCATTTTTTTACAGCTTATGCTGATCGTGGTGGCGGTAGGCGTGTTGATCTGGCTGATCAGCCTGATCATCAGTCTGCTATCCGCCTTTAGTTGACAGTTCCCATCCCACGAGTTTAAGAAAAGCAGGAGAGAAATATGTATTACGGTATGACGGTCAAATCCTACGGCAGCAGGGCGGCATCCTATGAGCAGGCCGGCCTGGACCGGCGGGGCGAGCTGGCGACGGAAAAGCGGGATGGCGACCTGCTGCGGGTGCTGCCCGTGGCCAACTGGACGCTGTCGCGGTTCAACCGGGAAACCGGCGCCTTCGACGAGGTGCGGGATTTCAACGTGTTCTGTGAGATGTATGTCACCAACTGCCGTGTGGCAGTGCGGTGCAAGCGCTACAACAAGGATTCCCACGACAGCCCCTTTGCGCTGGATTTCCTGGGCATCTTTTCCAGCGTCCTCGGGATGATGGCCGATGTGTGGCCCCGCATCGCAGAGCTGCGGGAGCGCCGCAGGAACGCCATGGTAGGCCACCTGCGCTACGAGTGGCTGAGCGACGTGGGCTTTACTCCCGAGCAGGGGCTGGAGCGGGGGCATGTGCGCCTGGTGTTTAAGAATGCAGACGGCGATGAGTGCTACTACGACTTCAAGATGCTACGGGGCATCGACGCCGGCTTTGTGGCCCACGAGATCCTGCGCAACCTGGGGGCCTACCGCCTGCAGATGCGGGACAACAAAGCCCCCGAGGAGATCGCCTTTCTGCAGGAGTGTGCGTCGGGCACCCAGCGCATCCTGCCTGCAACCAGCAAAAAGCGCTATGCCATGATCCACATCCCGGGCAGCTACCGCTACCCCACGGGGCAGCAGTTTCAGCCAGTTGATATCTGACGCATCTGAAAGGAGACAACCATGAGCAAGAAACACCGTAAGGACTTGCGCGGTTTTTTGCTGGTCATCATTGGGGGCATCCTGATTCTCAAAGTGTTTGCGCCCATGTACCTCAACCGTATCACCAATGTGCTGAGCAGCAAGTGGTATGCCCGCAACCTGGCCCGCTACGAGGCCGCTTTGTACGTGGGCTGGGGTGTGATCGGCGTGGGCATCGTGGGTGTGCTGGTCACCCTGTTCAAGCATATGCGGGAACTAAAGCAAAAGCAGGCCGAACGGGACGACACCGCCCTGCTGATAGAGGAGGCAACCCGCGGCAACGTGCAGGCCATGAAGGACTTGGCCGACCGGTACGAAAAAGGCGTGGGCACTGCCGTCAATTCGCAGCAAGCCCAGCAATGGTACAAGGCGGCGGCCGAAACCGGCGATGCGCAGGCCCAGTTTATGTATGCCGGCTATTTCTGGGACAATGGCGACCAGACGGACTATGCCCTGGCCTACCAATGGTACCATCGTTCCGCAACCCAGGGCTATGCCGCCGCCTACAACGCGCTGGGCGTTTTTTACCGGGACGGGCTGGGCATGCCGGCAGACTATGCCTCGGCCTATGAATGCTTCCGCCGGGCGGGCGAGGGCGGCGACCGGCGGGGCTGGTATCACATGAGCCTGATGCACCTGGAGGGTCAGGGCGTGGCCAAGGACCGGGAGCAGGCGCTGGAACTGCTGCGCAAGGCCAGCCGCCTGGGCCTGCGGGCGGCGGAGAACAAGCTGGCCGAGCTGACCGGCGGGAAAACCGCGTAGTGCTGATACCGAATCGGTTCAATATCCATCACAGCCAATGTCGACAGCATGGAAAGAGAGAGGCAACATGAGCAAGCGAATCCTGAAAACCATCCTGCTGATGGCCCTGGTGGCGGCTACGCTGCTGCTGACAGCCTGCGGCAAGAAGGAGCCCCCGGCCCCCACCGCCACTCCGATGCCGCCGGCGGCCCACGGCTATCCCAACGGCGCTGTCAGCGGCCAGGACAAGCTGGACATTCTCAACAAGCTGGACACCAACCACGAGCTGCTGTACATCTTCGAGGCCGAGAGCGATTCCAAGGATGTGGCCAAGATGTTGGGTTCCACCTACGAATCCCCCCTGCGGCTGGACGGCGAGGGCTATGTGCGCGGCAGCGGCGATGAGGGGTTTGTCAAGCTCACCGTGGACAGGTTGGACGAGCGCATCTACTGGAAGGACTCCAACGTCTACTTCCGGGTGGAGAAGAATGTGTTGGGCGAAAAGGGCAACGACACCTTCAACCGCGTCAAGCAGCAGAACAGCCTGCAATCCCGCCTGATCAAGGCCGTGTCCATACCGCAGCAACTGTCCTTTTTGAAAGAGAATGTAGACCTGCTTTCAATGGACATCAGCGGCGACAACGTATACATCGTGCTGAAGGACGTGAACGCCCAGAATCTGAAGCGGCTGCTGCAGCCCCAGGTGAACTATACGTATTACACGTCCCTCCGGGGAGGCATCATCAGCGACTCC
>JAAZBR010000281.1 GCA_012513735.1 Clostridiales bacterium
GGGATCATCGGTTTATGGAAATGGCACGCCTGGTAGCGAGCTGGAGCAGCTGTTTCCAGCCCAGTCGGGCCATCGGGGCTGTTATTGTCAAGGACAAGCGCGTGATGACCACTGGCTACAACGGCGCCCCCGCGGGCGTGCGCACCTGCAAGGAGCGGGGTGAATGCATGCGCCGTCGCCTGGATATTCCATCCGGCACCCGGACGGAGCTATGCTACGCCATCCATGCGGAGCAAAACGCAGTGGTGCAAGCTGCCAAACTGGGCGTCTCCATCGACGGAGGCACCTGTTACTGCACCCACCAGCCATGCTCGGTATGCGCTCGTATTTTGGCAAATGCCGGCATTCGCCGCATTGTCTTTGAACAAGGTTACCCGGACGACTTCGCGCTGCAGATCCTGAATGAGGCAGGCGTTGTCTTGGAGCGCTGGGAACAGCCCGCAGCGGAGGAAATGCCGTGAAACAACTGCTCTGCCTGTTTATGTGCGGGCTGATGCTGCTGGGGCTGACAGGCACCGCCCTCGCACAGGAGATCCCCACCATTGATGTGCTGTCCACCGATCAGATTCCCCCAACCCCCGTTGGCATGAAACACTACCTGTTGATCTGCATGGATGCCTGGCACCCCAAGATGAACAATCTGGGTTACTCAGACGGCATGGTGCTGGTCACGGTGGATGAGGCATCCCGCCGCATCATCGCCACCAGCTTCATCCGGGACATGCTGGTGCTGCACCCGGACAACAAGCCGGGACGGCTGACCTATATCGTCAAAGAGTTTGGCGTCCAGGGGCTTGTGGACCCCATCAACCGGCACTTTGGTCTGCGGATTGACAAATACATTCTGATGGGCTGGAGCCAGGTGCAGGCCATTGTGGATGCCGTGGGCGGTGTGCGGCTGACCATTACGCCGGCGGAGGCCAGCTACCTGAAAAACTGGGCCATCTCGCCCCGCAGCACCACCCCTGCTATCGACTCTGGCGGTACCTATAACTTTTCGGGCCATGCAGCCGTCATCTACATGCGCACCCGGCGGGTGCCCGCCATCAATGGCGATGCCCATGACTTGGGGCGTACATACCGTACGCGGCTGGTTCTGTCCTCCATTGCAGACAGCCTGAAGGATGTCAGCTATGAAAAGGCACGCATGATTCTGGACTGCGTGATGAACAACATCATCAGCACCAACCTGACTCCGGCGGAGATGCTCAGCGCCTTTACCACCGCCTTTGAGATGCGTGGCACCAAGGTGGAGATGTTCCGCTTGCCAATCGACGGCAGCTTTCACCTGTTCGATTACTATGGCGGTGCCAGCCAGTTGATGGATTTTGCAAACAACCGCGATGCGCTGAAGGACTTCCTGTTTAAACAGACCTTTATCGTCTCGCATTAGATTGCCGGCGAGAGGGAACATGGAACGCACAAAGAGCGGGGTTGTAGTCTTTCCCCTGCAGAAGCTGATGGTGTTGTCGCTGCTGGTGGCGCTTTCCATTGTGATCAAGCGCTTTCTGGGCTTCAATGTGGCATTCCTCAGCGTATCTCTGGGTTTTCTGCCTATTGCTACAGCCGGTATGCTGTTTGGCCCGGCGGGTGGCACTTTGGCTGCCGTCACCGCGGATGTGGTGGGTGCCCTGCTTTTCCCCTTTGGCGTGTTCAACCTGGGATTCACGGTGTCGGCAGCTCTCAGCGGGCTGTGCTATGGCTATTTCATGCACAAGCCTGCCCCCAGCAAGCGGCAGATCATGCTGTGCCAGTTGCTGATCAGCCTTTTCCTGCACCTGCTGCTAAACACCGTGCTGGTGATCCCCTACCTGAAAAGCGGCTTCTGGGGTTCCCTGCCGCTTCGCATTGTCAAGAACGTTCTGATGTACCCCATTGAGGTCATGCTGCTGGGTTTGCTGCAGCGGTACCGCCCCCGGTTTGAAAGGTTGCTTAAGTGAATTCTCGAATGTCCGTCCAAACCCGCAATGCCCGGATACTTGCCGTTCTGGCGGCCACCTACCCCGATGTCCGTCCGGAGCTGCATTTCACCAACCCCTATGAAACGCTGATTGCCACCATGCTGTCTGCCCAGAGCACGGACAAACAGGTCAATGCTGTGTCGCCCAAACTGTTCAGGGATTTTCCCACCGTGCAGGCGCTGGCGGAATCTACCCCGGAAGCAGTATACCCCTATGTGAAAAGCTGCGGTTTTGCATCCAAGGCCACCAATATTGTGCTGGCCAGCCGCCAGATTATGGAAAAATATGGCGGTCAGGTGCCTGATACCCTGGAAAAGCTGATCACCTTGCCCGGCGTGGGCCGTAAAACAGCCAATGTGGTGCTGGCCAACGCCTTTCAGGTGCCGGCCATGGCGGTGGATACCCATGTTTTCCGCGTCAGCAACCGGCTGGGCCTGGCCAACGCCACCACGGTGGAGAAGACCGAGCAGCAGTTGATGGACGTGATCCCCAGAGAGGACTGGAACAAGGCCCATCACTGGCTGATCTTTCACGGCAGGCGGGTGTGCAAGGCCCGCAGGCCGCTGTGCGCCCAGTGCCCTCTCTGCAACTTGTGTCCGTGGGACCAGAAGGAGGTCTGCGGTGCAAGCAGTAGCCAGTCCACATAGCTGCGGCCTGTGTCGCATTGAGCTGCAGAACGTGGAGGTGTCCCTTGAGCAGGAAATGCTGCTGCGAGATATAAACGTACACATCCACTGTGGCCAGTTGACGGTGTTGATCGGCCCCAATGGTGGCGGCAAGACCACCCTGCTGCGCGCTATGCTGGGGCTTGTGCCCTATGCCGGACGCATCCTCCACCTGGATGAACACGACAAGCCCTTCTCCGGCCTGAAAACCGGCTACGTGCCTCAGCAACTGCCCTTTGACAAGCAGATGCCCGTCACCGTGCGGGACCTGCTGGCCGCCGCCCTCAGCCGCCGGCCTGTGTGGACGGGGGTCAGCCGCAAAACCCGCAACCGGGCGTTGCAGGCCCTGGGCATGGCCCAGGCAACGCCATTGATTGACCGTCGCCTGGGCGCATTGTCCGGCGGAGAGCTGCAGCGGGTGCTGCTGGCCCTGGCCCTCAACCCTACCCCC
>JAAZBR010000282.1 GCA_012513735.1 Clostridiales bacterium
CATACCGGTGAAGGGGTTATTTGGCGCAGCCCCCTGGGGCAGGGATCCTCCATCAGCCAGCTGGAAGTCGCCTACCTGAAGTGCGACCAGAGCTGCCTGACCCCCGGCAGGGCCGCCACCTGGACGGCGCAGGCCGAAGGCGGCAGCGGCAAGTTTCTGTTTCAGTTCATCCTGTTTTTCAGAGCGCCTGATGCAATTTTCACGCACTATATGATGGTTCCCGGAGGAAAACAGGGATTCTCGCCCGACGCCTCCTTCACCCGCACCATCACCCGTCCCGGGACCTATGTCGTGCGCATGAGAATCCGGGATTCCGCGGGGCAGGAGCTGGTCTACCTCAGCCAGAAATACACGGCTTGCAGCACCGATGCCCTGACAGAAAAGGTCAGGGAGGTGGCCGCGCTGTGCAATACCGCCGCCACGGGCGATTACGGCAAGGCGCTGTATCTGCACAACTGGCTGATCAACAACGCTACCTACTCTTCCAGCGGGCCCTGCCCCCACGAGGCGCAGGGCGTGCTGCTGCATGGCTCGGGCGTGTGTGATGGCTATGCCCTGGCCTACCAGATGCTGCTCAGCGAGGTGGGTATCGACAGCATCTCGGTAAGCGGAACCGGGGACGGCGGGCCCCACGCCTGGAACCTGGTCAGGATGGGCGGAAGCTGGTACCATGTGGATGTCACCTGGGACGATAACCTGGGGTACAACGCGTATTTTGGCATGAATGACACCCTGATGCGGCGCGATCACAGCTGGAAAGGCCGTTTCCCCGCTTGCACGGAAACGGCGTACTACTACCCGCTCAGGAAAGGCGAGCCGGTCTTTCGGACGCCGGAGGAGCTGAAAGCCATCCTCAACGACCAGATCTCCCGGCAAAACGAAAGCTTCAAGCTGTATTACATGGGTGAGGACGCCGGTTTCCGTATAGCCGACGCTGTCAACCTCGCGCTGGAGGGAAACCAGGGTTACTCCTCAAAACGCATGAGCGCTGCCAACTATTTTGCCCAGCTGACGCTGGGCTACGCCGGCATCCCGGCGCCTGCGCCGGGAGAATCCACCCTGCCCGGCGACGCCAATGGCGACCATGTGCTGGACATCCGTGACCTGGTCAATATCATCGAGTGCATTGTTTCCGGCCGGGAGAGCCAGAACATGGCCAATGCCGACGCCAATGGCGACGGGGAGGTGGACATCCGGGACCTGGTGTGGATCATCGAGCGGATCGTTGCGGATTGATCCCTCGCCCTGCTGACAGCTTAACCCTGTTGACCCCTCTTCACTTATACCCCTCTTTACCGGTACACCCATAGACTACAACATGAGGAGAAAACCATGAGAAAGCTCACCCTGTTGTCCCTTGCCATCCTGCTGATGGCCTCCTTTCTCCTGCCCGCGGGTCCTCTGTTCGACGCCCGGGCGCAGGAAACCGCGCCGGAGATCCTGAACTATACGGGTGAGGGGGTTGTATGGCGCAGCCCCGTAGCCCGGAAGCGGACATTCACGCTATCCTCCATCAGCCAGCTGGAAGTCGCCTACCTGGAGTGCGACCAGAATTATCTGGTGCCCGGCAAGGCCGCCACCTGGACGGTGAAGGCCGAGGGCGGCAGCGGTGAATTCCAGTTTCAATTCGTTCTGTTTTACAAGGCGCCCGATGATCCCTCCCCGTACTACTCCTCGGTCCCCGGCGGGGTGCAGGACTATTCAGCCAGCACCACCTTCACCCGCACCATCAATCAGCCCGGGACTTATATCGTGCGCTTGAGAATCCAGGATTCCGAAGGGCAGGAGCTGGAATATCACAGCCAGAAATATACAGCCTCCAACACTGAAGCCCTGGCAGCCAGGGTCAGCGAGGTGGCCGCGCTGTGCAATGCCGCCGCCGCGAGCGATTACGGCAAGGCGCTGTATCTGAATACCTGGCTGATGAACAACGC
>JAAZBR010000283.1 GCA_012513735.1 Clostridiales bacterium
ACCAGCTTCAAGAACTGCATCATCGTGATGACCAGCAACGCCGGCGCCCAGCATATCGCAAGCGGAAAACCCCTGGGTTTCGGCACCCGGGAAGAAAAGCAGATGGGCTATGATGAAATGAAGGAGCGTGTGCTGGACGAGGTAAAGCGCGTGTTCCGGCCGGAGTTCCTGAACAGGCTGGATGAGGTGATCGTCTTCCATCCGCTGAGCCAGAAGCACATCGGCCGCATTGCCCGCCTGATGGTGAATACCGTTGCCCAACGCCTGAAGGAAAGCGGGATTACCCTGTCGCTGGGCGATGAAGCTATTCACTTGTTGGCCGAGAAGGGATTTGATCCGCAGTTTGGCGCCCGGCCCCTGCGCCGGGTGATCCAGCGGCAAATTGAGGATGCCCTCAGCGATGACTTGCTGGCGGGCAACCTGCAGGCCGGCGATGTGGTGGAAGGCGTGGTGGAGAAGGACAAGCTGGTCTTTCACAAGGCTGGGGATTCCCATCAGCCGAGTGTGCAGTCGGTGGCGACGAAGGACAGCGTGTAAAGGCTTATACATGTTAATACTGACTTCAAACTTTAACGCACCGTCGCGCTGGTGCTTTTGCCCCCTGTTGCGTCGGCTGCTCGGTCGGCGTAGCGCCACTACGCCTCCCACGTCTGCTCCTTACAGTGACCACAAAGTCCACACCGCTTTGGATGCATTATAGTTTTGCATCAGTATAAGGCGGGAAGCTTCTCATCAGAGTAGGTTCCCGCTTTTTATCTGAGTCTTTTCCAATTTCGGTGTTTTCTCCGCCTCCATACACACTTGTGGTTTGAATGTTCGTGAATGATGGTGCTGGTCAATCCAGATTACTGAAATACAACATCAGGGCAGATCAAATATCACAGACTCGTTTGCTTGACCGCATCTGGGCTTCTTCGTATAATGGCCCTGCTTGAATGGAGGAAGAGAAATGGCTGCGGACAAGACATTTTACGTAACTACACCTATCTATTATCCCAGCGGGCGGATGCACATCGGCCACACCTATACCACCGTCGCTGCGGATACCATTGCCCGGTTTAAGAAGCTTACCGGGTACAGGACCTATTTCCTGACCGGCACGGATGAACACGGCCAGAAGATTGAGCGCAGCGCCCAAGCCGCCGGCATGGAGCCCAAGGTATTCATAGACGGCATTGTTGAGGAGACCAAGCAGCTTTGGCAGTTGATGGACATTCAGTATGATGACTTTATCCGCACAACGGATGAGCGCCACATCAAGGCTGTTCAGGCTATCTTTACTCAGCTCTATAACCAGGGCGACATCTATAAGAGCGAGTATGAGGGCCAGTACTGCACCCCCTGTGAAGCGTTCTGGACACCCACCCAGATAAAAGAGGGCAACCTGTGCCCCGATTGCGGACGGCCGACGGAGCTTGTCAAGGAAGAAAGCTATTTCTTTCGCATGAGCAAGTATCAAGATTGGCTGATAGAGTATATTGAACAGCATCCTGAGTTTATCCAGCCACCCAGCCGCGCCAACGAAATGCTGCAGAATTTTCTGAGGCCGGGTCTGCAGGATCTGTCCGTCAGCCGCACCAGCTTCAAGTGGGGCGTTCCGGTTCCTTTTGATCCCAAGCACGTGATCTATGTCTGGATCGACGCGTTGAGCAATTACATCACTGCCCTGGGCTATACCACCGAGCAGGATGAGCTGATGAAAACGTTCTGGCCTGCCAACGTACAGCTTGTGGGCAAGGAAATCGTCCGCTTTCACACCATCTATTGGCCCATTCTGCTGCACGCTCTTGGTCTGCCGCTGCCCAAGCAGGTGTTTGGCCACGGCTGGCTGCAGTTCGGCGGCGACAAGATGGGCAAGTCCAAGGGCAATGTGGTCTATTCTCAGCCCATTGTGGCCCGCTATGGCACCGATGCGCTGCGCTACTACCTGATGCGTGAAATGCCCTTCGGTGCGGACGGCAACTATACCAACGAGGCGCTCCTAACGCGCATCAATGCAGACTTGGCCAACGACCTGGGCAATTTGGTCAGCCGCACAGTGGCCATGATTGAAAAGTACTTTGGCGGCAGCGTTCCATCACCGGAGGCCTATCAGCAGGTGGATCAGGAACTGATTGACAAGCTGATCGCTTTGCCCGGCAAGGTGGAGCATCAGATGGATGCGCTGCAGTTCTCCCAGGCCTTGCAGGAAATCTGGCGCGTCATTGGGGAGTGCAACCGCTACATTGACGTGACGCAGCCCTGGGTGCTTGGACGGGAGGACGGGGACAAGGCCCGCCTGCAAACCGTTCTCTATGTGCTGGCGGAGAGCATTCGTTTTGTGACTATCCTGATCTCGCCCATCATGACGCGGACACCCGAACGCATCTATGCCCAGCTGGGGTTGAAGGATCAGCAGCTCATGACCTGGGAATCCCTTCAGTCCTTCGGTGGCCTGAAGGCCGGCACCCTTGTGCACAAAGGGGAGGCCCTGTTTCCGCGGCTGGACATCAAGGCGGAGCTGGATGCCCTGGACCGGGAGGAAACGCTGCCCAAGGCGGCGCAATCGGCAGCCCAAGCGGAGCCTGCAGCGCAGGGCAAACCGGTGATTAGTATCGATGATTTCGATAAGCTTGATCTGCGGATTGCCACCGTTTTATCCTGTGAGCGGGTAGAAAAAAGCGATAAGCTGCTCAAGTTCACCCTTTCCCTAGGGGAGGAAACCCGCACGGTTCTTTCCGGCATTGCGGCCTACTATCAGCCCGAAATATTGGTTGGCAAGCAAGTGGTGTTGCTGGCAAATCTGGCGCCGCGCAAAATCCGTGGCATCATGTCCGAGGGGATGATCCTCAGCGCCGCTCAGGAGGGTGACGACAATGCGCTGCGGATTCTGATGCCTGAAGGCGACATTGCGCCGGGGGCGGGAATCAGCTAATGGAAAAGGGCAGACTGTTTGATTCCCACTGCCATCTGGATGATGAACGGTTCGCAGAGGACAGGGAGCAGTTGGTTGCCTCCCTGCCGGATGGCGGCGTGGCTGGCTGTGTTACCGTGGGCTGTGACCTGGAAAGCGCTCAGCGCAGCATAGAGTTGGCGGCAAAGTATCCCTTTTTGTATGCGGCTGTGGGTATTCATCCCCATGTGGCGGCCGAAGCGCCGGCTGATTATCTGGATCGGCTGAGCACATTGCTTCAGCAACCCAAGGTGCAGGCGCTGGGGGAGACCGGGCTTGATTACCATTACGATTTCTGCCCCCGGGATGTACAGCGCAGGGTGCTTGAGGAGCACCTGGATCTGGCGGTGGAACTGGATGTGCCGGTGATCCTGCATGTAAGGGAAGCCCATGGAGATATGATGTCCCTGCTGCGCAGCCGGGCTGGCAGTCTGCCTTCCTGTGTGCTGCACTGCTTTTCCGGCAGTGCGGAAAGCGCCATGGAGTATGTTTCCCTGGGTATGATGATTTCCTTTGCGGGGCCTGTTACATTCAAAAATGCCAACAAGCTGCTGCGCGCTGCGGAGACGGTGCCTGCCGATCATCTGATGATCGAAACAGACAGCCCCTACCTGGCGCCGGTGCCCATGCGGGGCAAGCGCAACGATCCCGCACTGGTCAGCCATGTGTGCCGTCGCCTGGCGGAGCTGCGCGGCCAGACGTATGAAGAAATGGCGGAGTTGACCTACCGCAATGCGTGCAGGTTTTATCGTATCCCTCAATAACCCCGAATATTGAGTGGATGTTGCGCTTGTGTGTCGCAGATATGAATAAAATGCGAATCAGCCTACCAATTTGGTGGGCTTCTATGTTATAATAATAGTTGCATCTGAAGGGAGGGAGTTGAATGCTACCAACAAAACTGGTGTTGGCATCTGCTTCCCCACGCCGGAGGGAGCTGCTGGAACAGGCAGGAATATCCTATACTCTGTGTCCGGTGGATGTGGATGAGCACCTGGAAGTCCGCGGCGCACAGCTTGTGGAAGCGCTTGCAGAGCGAAAGGCGCGCGCCGCCTGGGCAAAGCATCCGAGGGACATCATTTTGGGTGCCGATACTATGGTGTACGTGGATGAGCAGCCCTTGGGTAAGCCCCAGGATGCTCAGGATGCCCTGCGCATGCTGCGCTTGCTGCAGGGGAGAGATCACTTGGTGCGTACCGGCGTCTGTGTGATCGACGGGCCAAGCGGTCTTGTGTTGTGTGACAGTGCGCAGACCACTGTATACTTTGACCCCATGGATGATGAGGAGATCCGCTGCTACATCGCCTCCGGCGAGCCCTATGGCAAGGCGGGTGCGTATGCGGTGCAGGGGATTGCCGGATTATTTGTACGACGCCTGGAGGGAAGCTGCTCCAACGTCATCGGCCTGCCGCTGCATCTGGTACGGGCATTGCTCGGCAGGATCCAAAACAACACGTTGAAGCAGGAAGCATAAGCATGGCCATCATTGCGCCCGATTTGGGCATTGACTTGGGAACCTCCAACACTTTGGTGTATGTCCGCCGCAAGGGAATCGTCATCAACGAACCCACGCTGCTGATTGTTTCCGGATCCTCCCGCCGAATCATTAAGTCCATTGGCCAGGATGCCAAGGTGCTGGTTGGCCGCACCACTGGGGGCGACGTGGCAGTTCGCCCGCTTCAGGATGGCATGGTCAAGGAATATGACATGACGGAGTCCATCCTGCGCTACTTTATCCGCAAGGCCATCGGTGTGTCCCATATTGTACGCCCCCGCGCGTTTATTACGGTTCCCTGCCGAATTTCAGCTGTGGAAAAGCGGGTGGTCCGCGAGGCTGCCATTGCGGCTGGCGTGCGGCGCAATGCGGTGCATCTGATTGAGAAGCCCTTTGCCTCTGCTTTTGGTTCGGGTCTGCCGGTTTTTCAGCCGGAGGGCTCCATGGTGGTAGATATTGGTGGCGGCACAACCGAGGTAGCCATCATTTCCATCGGCGGCATTGTCAGCAGCAAATCTGTCACCACAGGCGGCATCAAGATGGATGAGGCGGTCATCAATTACATCAAGCATGACTACAACATGCTGATAGGCGATCGGATGGCCGAAGACGTGAAGATCGACTGGGGTTCTGCGTTGCCCCTCAAAGAGGAACGTAAGCTCATGATCCGTGGGCGCGATGTAATTACCGGCCTGCCCCAGACAGCGGAAATCACCTCTACCAAAATATACGAGGCGTTGCATGCTCCCTGCCGGCAGATTTTGAAGGCGGTCCGTGATGTGCTGGACAAGGCGCCGCCTGAATTGGCAGGCGACATCCTGCGCAAGGGCATCTACTTGATGGGCGGGGGGGCCCAGCTATACGGCATCGACCGCTACCTTGCCAGCGAGTTGAACCTGCCCGTAATGCTGGCCAAGGATCCCATGATGTGTGCGGCGGTGGGCGTGGGACATCTGGCGGAGAATACCAATCTGCTGCCCAGGATCGGCCGGTCCAGCTTTATGCGTGACGAGAACGAATGAAGAAACCAGTCAGGAAGCCGGTAAAGAAAAAGAAGAGCCTGCGGGATCAAACCGTCAGCGAGCGCCGTAAAACATTTGTACGCTTTATTGGCTACGGCTTTGTGATCGCACTGCTGGTAATCATCGTCATGATGGTTGCCTCCCAGTTTTTTCCTGATACCGCCATCCTTTCTATGCCGCGCAAGCTTGTGTCGCGGGTGATCACACCCATTCAGGGCGCCTTTTCGTCCGTGACGGATAGCGTCGCAGGATACCTGCGGCAGTTGAAGCGGCGCAGCAATCTGGAATACGAGTATGAACAGCTGCGCATCAAGGTGGATGAGCTGACCGACCAGGCCATGCTGGTCAATGAGCTGCGCAACGCCCTGCAGGTGGCCAATGATTTCGGGGACGAGATCGACCGCAACCGCAATCTGGATGGCGTGATGGCCAACATCATCGGCCGGGATACAAGCAACTACACCTTTACCCTCACCATCGACAAGGGGATGGACAGCGGCATTGAGGAAAACATGGCGGTCACCGTTCCGGGCGCGTTGATCGGCTATACCTTTGATGTGGAAAAGAGTAGTTCCAAGGTGCTGTGCATCGTAGACAGCAATGCATCAGTCTCTGCCTTGATTGAGTCAAGCCGCGACCAGGGCCTGCTGAAAGGCACGCTGGCGATAGACGGCAAGTATGCCTGTCGCATGTATTACCTTAGCTTTACCACATTACCCCGTCCCGGTGACCGGGTGGTCACGCTAGGGGCAGGCATGGAGTTTCCCAAGGGCATTCCCATCGGCTATGTGCGGGAGAGCACCCGTGGGCTGGAGGACAGCAAGCAGTACATTGTTATTGACCCCATTGCCGATTTTGATCATTTGGAATACGTGATTGTATACCGGTATCGACCGCCCTTTGCTGAGGTTGTAGAACCGCGCGGCGCACATGTGGATACAACCTTTGTGCCACTGCCCAGCATACGGCCTGCGCCTACGCTAATCGGTCAGCAGCCACCCGAGCTGACCCCCGGGCCAGATGGGCAGTTGCCTGTAACGCAAACGCCGGCGCCTACGCTGACGCCTTCCCCCGAGCCCAGCTCTAAGCCAACGGTTGACCCTAACGCGACACAGGTTCCCGAAAACTATGGATATAGCGACAAGGTGGTTGTTGAGGGGACAGCGACGCCCGAGCCAACGGCCGAACCTACGCCCAGCCCGGCTCCGACGCCAACCTTCTCTGTCGATCAGCTTACGGTGGAGGAAGACGGTTGATTGTGCATCAGGCTCGGAAGGGCGGGTTTATATATGCAGCGGTCAAGCTGGTAAAAATTAGCCTGACGATCCTGCTGTACTATCTGCTGCAGGTCAGCGTGATGCCGCACCTCAAGGTGGCCGGTGTCATGCCCAACCTGCTGATGGTGTGTGTAGCGATTATGACGGTTTCCTTTGGGAAGAAGTATGCCTTTGCCACCGGGGCTGTGTTTGGTATTATGCTGGAAAGCATGTCCTCCAACATTCGTATGCTGAACCTGCTGATGTATCCGTCCCTTGCCTTGCTTAGCGCTCAAATATTTGCGGATATGAGT
>JAAZBR010000284.1 GCA_012513735.1 Clostridiales bacterium
CTGCTGATGGGCCACGGCCGCAAGGCGCTGCGCAATGACGAGCTGCGGGCTTACCTGCTGCTGGCCCTGGGCAGCATGGCGGTGGTGACCATCAGCCTGCTGCAGTATTACGGCGGCTTTTTCACCGCGCTCCGGCACGCCAGCTTTCAGGTGTCCACCATCATGTCCACCACAGGCTTTGCCAGCGACAACTTCAACCTGTGGCCCAACTTCTCACGCCTGGTGTTGCTGCTGTTGATGCTGATCGGCGCCAGCGCCGGCAGCACGGCGGGCGGTATCAAGGTGGTGCGTATGGTGCTGATGGGCCGGGTGGCCCGGCGGGAGGTAACCCGCACCCTGCACCCCCGCAAGGTGGAGGTGGTCAAACTGGATGGCAAAGCCGTGCCCGAGGAAACCTTAAGCCAGGTGGGCATCTTCATGTTTGTGTACTTCTTGCTGCTGTTTCTGGGTACGCTGGTGGCCAGCCTGGACGGGCATGACTTCATCAGCTGCTTCTCCGCTGCGGCCAGTTGTCTTTCCAACATCGGCCCCGGCTTTGAGGTGGTGGGCCCCCACAGCAATTTCGGCAGCTTCTCGCCCTTTGTGAAGCTGTTTCTGTCCCTGCTGATGCTGGCCGGCCGCCTGGAGTTCTTCCCGCTGCTGGTTCTGTTTCACCCCGATGTGTGGCGGCGGGGCGTCGGGCGGTGAACGGGGATGGCTGTTCATAGTCAAATACAGTTGAATCAACTATAGTTGAGCAAACAGGCTGCGCAAGGTCTTGGCCGGCCAAAGGAAACACGGTGAACAATTGCTCTGCCGAGAAACGTCCCCTTGCACATGAAAACGCCGCCCGAAAAGAGCGGCGTTCATCGTTTTAATACAGATTCCAAACTTTAACGCATAGTTGCACTGGCGCTTTTGCCCCCTGCTCGGTCGGCGTAGCGCTACTACGCCTCCCTCGTCTGCTCCTTGCAGTGAAGCAAAAGCCCACACCGCTTTGGATATATTAAAGTTTTACATCAGTATAAGTGTTACTTTCCGGCGTTTTTCACGGCGTTCTCTGCCGCGATCCGCCCCCAAGTGGCACACAGGCCGTGACCAATACCCCCGATGGTGTTGTGTCCGGCGATGTTGGCTGAACCGATGATTTCTCCGGCAATGTAGACGTTCTTTACCACGGAGCCATCTTCCCGTACCAGCGCGGCGTCGCCATTGATACGCGGCCCGCCGGCGGTCATCATCAGGTAGGGCACTGTGTAAATCGCGTAGACAGGGCCTTCAAAGGCCTGCAAATCCTTTGTGCGACCAAATGCACTGTCCTTGCCTGCCGCTGCGTCTTTGTTGTAGGTCTCCATTGTCTTTGCCAGTTCAGGCATCTTGAGCAGCTCGGCCAGCGCTTCCATGTTGTCCGCCTTGAAGGCATAGCCCTGATCCAGCAGTTCAGCCAGTTTTTCCTGGGTAGTGAAAGGGGCGGAGTTGGACATCATGCCGGTAAACAGCGGAGTGTCTTCCTTGATCATATTTTCTGCCACAATGATATATACGATATTGTCTTTGGCCGTGCGCCACACTGTACGCTTGTCCATGCTGGTTGCATCCGGCTCATTGAACATGCGCACACCGGTTTGGTCTACCCAGACTGCACCGGGATAGTTGATGTTGGCCCGCAGGGATGCCTGGAACCCGCTCACCGGCACGGAGCCGCCATAGCAGGAAGAGTAGTTCATGTTGTCAAAAGCCGCACCGGCAGCCCGGGCAAAGTCATAGCCTGAGCCGATGGCTGTGGGCGGGTCATTGGAGGTAATGTTGGTAAAGTTGAATTCCTTGAGCCATTTCTCGCTGTAGCCATAGCCGCCGGTGGCGATAATCACAGAGGGGGCCTTTATTTCAACACCGTCAGCGACCACGCCCAGTACATCCTTGTTTTCATCCAGAATCAACTCTGTGACCATGGTGTCAAGGGCCAATTGCGCAGTGCCACCATCCAAAAAGCCCTGCAGTTTCTTCATCAATGCGTTCACAAAATACAGTCCGCCGCCAGATGATGCACCGCCGGCCGTGTAGGTTACGCGGTTGGTGTTCATGGATAGATACCCGCCGGTATCTACCTGGTCGGACATCTCCACACCCACATAGTCAGTCAGCCAGTCGATGGCTTCACCGGAACGCTGGGCGTGCACTTTGGCGATTTCAGTGTTCATGTTCTTTTCGCCGCCGCCCATGCTGACAAAGTCGTCATAGAATTTTTCGGGGCTGTCTTCAATACCCGCCGCGATCTGCGCCTTGTACCCCGTGCCCGAAATTGAGCCGCCAGCCGTATTGGCAGAGCCACCCACGCGGTAATTTTGCTCCAGGGTCAGCACATTGGCACCCAGCTCAGCCGCACGAACGGAGGCCACCAGCCCTGCCATGCCTGCCCCAACCACGATCACATCGGGCTGGATGGCCAGTTTGAAGGCTTCCTTCACCCCGCTTACGCCTTCCAGTGCGTTTTTCACCGCTTCTTTAATGGCGTCAGAGGTCAGCGTTGCTCCGGCCACCACGTCCACCTCTGTGGACTGCTTGTCAATAATCTCCTGGGGCACCTTCTCAATGGCCGCATCGCTAATCCCGGGGGTTTCCTGATGCTCGCCTACCGTCACATCGGTGATTTTTCCGTCTTTGACGGTTACAGTCACCTTTACATCTCCGCCCATCCCTTTGCCGGCGCCCTCAAAGCTTCCGTCTTGATAGCCCTGGGCAAAGGCTGGGAAAGCCCATAAACCCATGACCATCACCAGGGACAGCAGCATGCATACGAATCTTTTCATCAGCAGTGATTCCTCCTTATTAATTAATATACGGTTGAGAAAAATAAAACATAATTTATCCTAACACGGCATAGATGCATTGTCAACCCTGTGCATAGGGCCTTTCTGCCAAAACAACCTGCTTTTTTAATCGCTTAAAATATTGTTACATGAACTGATTTTGACTTGTCAATGCATATCGCCTTGTATTCTTGTATAATACTGATATGTAATGCCCCATTGTCAAGGGGGAAATGATCCGTGATGAGATCATTCGACAAAAAGTATGGAAGCCCTTTCATTCAAATCCGGCCTTGGCCATTCTGATATACGCGGATTGGATACCGCAGGTCAATGGTTCGCCGTGGGCGCTGCGCTCTCATTTCGGGGATCACATATGTGCCGCCATAGTATAACCGCAGATCGCCCGACCGTTGTTGGTCTTCCTGCTTTTTGTTCAGCAGTGGTTGTAGCGCTGTTTAGCGCGGAAGATGCCCTGC
>JAAZBR010000285.1 GCA_012513735.1 Clostridiales bacterium
CTGGATCAGGCCCATCAGGGCCGAAAATACAATTTGCATGTCGGTGTGCATCCCTTTCGTACCGGCTTTCCGGCCCGTTCATTCTATGCGATGGACCGGGGGGCGTCAATTGCCGCCCTGTAAAACTTACTCATATCCATCATTCCATCGTACCGGTGGGAATGCGCGCAGGAGCATGGCAAAGTATTGACATCACAATTCCGTCATGCTACATTGTATACAAATGACTGACCGGTCAGTCAGTGCGGAGCGATCAACATGATACAGGGTTTAGACAACGGGCAGGCCCCGGAAAAAGTTGATGCCGGGGACAGAGGGGACAAGCGTATCGCTATCATCGAGGCGGCGGTAAACACCGCCTGTCAGGTGGGGCTGGAGGGGCTGTCTATGGCGGAGGTGGCGGACCGGGCCAAGGTGGCCAAGGGTACACTGTACCTGTATTTCACCTCCAAGGACCAGTTGATACAGGATGCCTTCTGGCACTGCCACGAAGAGAATGTGGCCGCCTGTGACAAGGGGCTGGATGCTATTGCCGGTGCGTTGCCCAAGCTGCTGCAGCGGCTGCGCAACGCGGTCAACTGGGCACTTAGAAACCGTGAGAAGGGTCAGTTTGAGCGAATGTGCCTGGCCAAGTCACAGTATGGAGCCACCACCCGTTACCAGAACCAGCACCTGCAGTTCAAGTCTGTGGACCGCATCATCAGGGATGGGTTGGACAAGGGCGAGCTGCGGCTGCTTCCCAGCCCTGTATTGGGCGAGATGTTTTTTGGCATCGGCGGCGCGGTGCTATACTACCTGCTTAGCAACCCGGAGGCGCTGGAGGACGAGTGTTTCTGGGATCAGGTGGATGCCGGCATCACAGGCTGCCTGGGGCGGGTATCGGTTGATTGATGAAAGCAATGCCGTGCCCCATGGGATACGGCATGCAATATAGATGAGGAGGAAAAATCAATGCGGATCAAAAGAATGATGGCCTTGCTGCTGGCCTTGGCTATACTGGGCGCCGGCACGGCTGCGCTGGCTGCAGGTTACAAGGCGGGTACCTACAAGGCATCTGCCAAGGGCATGGTGGGGGATGTGACCGTGGAGGTCACCTTCACCGACAGCGCCATTGCCTCGGTGGAGGTGGTCAGCCACAATGAAACTGCGGGCATCGGCACCACCGCGGTGGACAAACTGCCCGGGCAGATTGTGGAGCACCAGAGCCTGAAGCTGGATGCTATCAGTGGAGCCACCATCACCGGTGATGCTATCCTGGCGGCGGTGGCCGACTGCGTGCAGCAGGCGGGCGGCGATGTGGACGCGCTGCAGGTCAAGGAGATTGAGAAGGTTCAGCTGGAGGATGAAACCCTCACCGCCGATGTGGTGGTGGTGGGCGCCGGCGTGGCCGGGCTGTCTGCCGCCATTGAGGCGGCCGAGGCAGGCGCCAAGGTGGTGCTGCTGGAAAAAATGGCGGCCGTGGGCGGTGCTTCTATCACCTGTGGTGGTGAGGTGCTGGCTGCCGGTACCCAGTTGCAGAAGGATCAGGGCATTGAGGATACTGCTGAAGCGCTGGGCGACCTGTGGGTGGATGCCGGCGAGGGCAAGGCCAATGAGGAGTACCTGCGCGCTATTGCCAAACAGAACGCCGACACCATTGAGTTCATGCAGAAGCATGGCGTGGTGTTCATGGGTGTGAAGACGCCCACTTCCTACCCCTGGCAGTACCCCATGCGCAATCACCAGACCGAGGAGGGCAGCGGCGCCGGCTTCATCCTGCCCATGGAAAAGAGCGCCAGGGACCTGGGCGTGGATCTGCGCACCGATACAAAGGCCACCAAGCTGATTCAGGAGGATGGCCAGGTGGTGGGCGTGGTGGCAGAGAACGCAGGGCGCACCGTGACGGTGAAGGCGCCCAGCGTGGTGCTGGCCACCGGCGGCTACGGCAACAACAAGGAACTGATGGACCAGTACGCCCTGCCGGAGATTCCCAATTCCGGCGTCCGGGTGGGTGAGGCCAACCAGGGCGACGGTCTGATCATGGCCCGGGATGCTGGTGCCCAGATCGTAGGTTCCGGCGCCGGCATTGCCTTGGCCCTTGATTTCAGCGCGGATTACGGCATTGAGCCCTACGGACGCTACCTCTATGTGGATAGCCAGGGCAACCGGTTTATGGATGAATCCCAGTATTGGTTTGTGCGCACCCGAAAGCTGTATGACATCGGCGGCAGTTTCTTCCTGTTGACCGACAAGAAGGACACGCACCACGACTGGGAAAAGCTGGTGGTGGATGGAAAAGCCAGCAAGGGCGACACCCTGGCCGACCTGGCCCAGGCCATCGGCATGGACGCCGCCCAACTGCAAAAAACCGTGGACACCTATAACGGCTGGTGCGCCTCGGGGGTGGACGGTGAGTTTGGCAAGCCTGCCATGAACGTGGACAAGTATGCAAACAAAGAAGGTGTGGAGGCCTTCCCCCTGCTGACCGCGCTGGACAGCGCCCCCTTCTATGCGATGAAGATGGGCTTTAACTCCCTGTCGGGCACCTTCAGCGGCCCTAAGGTCACTCTGCAGGGCGAGGTGTTGACGGCGGAGGACAAGGTGATCCCCGGCCTGTACGCTGCGGGCGAGGTAGCCAACGGCGATCTCTACTACAAACAATATCCCTGCTCCGGCTCGGCCATTCAGCTCTATTGCAGCATGGGCCGGTTTGCCGGTCAGGCCGCAGCGGCCTACGCCAAGGGCAAGTAATGCTTTCAAATCCAGCTCCTGGAGCAGCCGCTCCGGGGCTTTTTTCATCACATCCTGCCTATTCGAATGATGATA
>JAAZBR010000286.1 GCA_012513735.1 Clostridiales bacterium
TATATTCAGTTGGGCGGCCTGTACGCGGCCGCGGGAATAAGAGGAAAAAGGATGCCGCGTGCCGTTTGGGCAAGGGGCATCCCCTCAGGCAGATTGGCCCGCGCCTTTGCGGAGCCTTCTCTTGAGGCGGGACAGGCGCAGCAAGCCCATCAGCAGCGGCCGGCGGACCGGGAAGGCCGCCAGCCAGACCCAGGCGTAGGCGCGCCAGAGGAGGCTGTCACAGCGCAACTCGCGGCCCTTTCGCAGCACGGCCTCGGCCCGGCCGATGACGCTGTCCACCGGCACCATGGGGTCAAGGGTCAGGCGGCAGTCTCCCAGGGTGACCAGCAAGTCCCCTTCCACCCGATAGACACGGTGCAGCACATATTTTTTATGCGGTGGCGGCACCTTAAGCAATACCAGGTCGCCCCGGCGCGGCGCCCGGTCAAGACCGACCAGGCGCACGGAATCATGCCCGTGGCGAATCAGAGGCCACATGCTGACACCGGTCACGGTGAACACCACCCACAGGCCTTTTGACAAAAACTCTTCCACCAAGGGGAACAGCGCCCGTCCAGGGAGGATTAATCGCTTCACGGGAAGGGCGGGCCGGACAAGCACAGGCACGCCGCCTGGCTGGCTGGTTGACTTGTCCCCCGCTTCATTTTTTTCATTCAATCTGGGCAGGTTTAAGCCATCCGAGCCATTGTTCCGGTTGCCTGCAACATGGTCGCATTCACCAGGGTCACTCAAGCCAGGCACACAAACCGCGCCCGCTTCTGGCAATTGGCCGGGAGGCATTTGATGCGGCAGGCTGTCAGCTGCCCGGTTGGTGCTTTTGTCTGTCATGTCTCTTTCATTGCTCAGGTATAAAACAGGCTTGGAAAAGGGTACGAAAATGCTCTGTGTCCGTGGCAACAAAACCTTACAAGGCAAAATAAAAAGGATAGCACCATGTGTGCCGCCAGGCTTCGCGGCGAAACCCCATTGAGATGCCTTGCTCAACTGTCAGCCTTAGCCCGGCCATCCAGCAGGTAATCCAGCTCCCGCTTCAGGGTATGGACGGCATCCAAATCCGGGCGGCAGCGCAGCAGGTAGACCGGGCAGGTGGACAGGATCCGGTCCAAGAACCCCCACAGCTTCTCTTGAGTGCGCGGTGACCATGTGCCTCCGCGTATGTTGGGCAACATGTGCGCAATGCCCGCCATGGTGTCCAGCCTTGTGATCTCATTGTGTGCAGCCTGCTCCAGCACAACCGCGCACAGGAGCGGCAGGGTTTTGTTGATGTAGGTGCCTGATGTGCCATGCCAGGGAATGCCGTGGGCATACCATTGCGCGCCTTCCTGCCAGCACAGCGCCCGGTCGCCATTGATGATCTCCGCCAGGCCGGCATCCTGCCAGAGCATGGCATGTGTGGTTTTGCCTGTGCCGGAGGGCGCGGGCAAGATGACTGCCTGGCCCCGGTACTCAATCAGCGCACTGTGGATGATATTTGCCCCCAGGCTGTTTGCCGCTACAGTCATCAAATCACCCAGGTAATCAAACAGTGGGCTGTGGCGCGCCGGAATCTCCGCATGGGCCAGCTGCACCTTTGTGAAGTCCTCTGAACAAACAAACAGCACATAGGATTTTTCCAATAAATCCGTATACACCACCGCAACGGAAGCCTCCTGCAGGCGGTAGGTGCCCACAACAAGGCTGCCGTACATCCTCTGTGATATAAGGTTGTGATGTGTCAGGCCCTCGGCCGGGATGCCACAATAGCTGAGGGTGAGGGTCATGCCTGGTGGCTCGGCAAAGGGCTCCTGAGCCCCATACCCCCGCAATGCGGCCTGCAGGCCCAGCAGGTTTGGGTCCCGGGGTTTCGCGCGAATGGCCAGGTTGAGCGGGCCAAACTGGTAGTGATGTAACACCATGCTATCCAAACATCCTGTAGGTCCATGACCAGGTCAGCAGGCGCATGCACCTGCCAATGGCAACATCAACAAGACAATAAGCCGCGCTGCGGGCCGTCACATGACGGTCCGCAGCGCAACTGAAGGCCTGACTGTGTTTAGCCAAGGGCTGTCAGTTTGGAAAATCCCTGAATGATGGGTCGATGGTAATTGTAGTCAAGATAACCGAGCCTTTGTATGCGGAGTCTTCGTTGTCTGGCAGTTTTCGAATGTACTCTTCCAGTGCGGCTCTGGCATCAAAGTCAATTTGATCCGGTTGGTTGGGCCCGTTCAGCGTGTACTCAATGTTATCCGCATAGGCGCCGCCGCAGCTGGTTCCCCCGATGTTAAAGCGCAGTGCTTGCTTGTTGTTGTCGTAGAGCCAGTAGTAGTACATGTTTGAGCCGTGCGAGCCCCAGCAAACATCGGCAACCCGCTCCTCTGTGTTGATGGACACAAATTGGACGGATGGTTTCTGGTAATCCTTGCGCATGATAATCCTCCTTAAAGTTGTTTATGTTCAGGCATGACACGCATGCTCTCACACAGATAGGGTGAACCGATTCCGGCATCGCCAGACTCCGCCAAACGGGTCGCATGGCACGACCAGCAAGTGGAAAGCTGTTTGCAGCCCAGGCACTCCTCGCTGCGCTCCACGGGCTTGATCAGGGTGGGGTAACGCTCCCAGGCGCTTTGAAAGCCTTCCTCCAGCGGCAGGGTCCAGGGCGCCTCCATGAGCTGGCAAGCCAGCAGCTTGCCGTCCCAGGA
>JAAZBR010000287.1 GCA_012513735.1 Clostridiales bacterium
CTCTGCAAAAACAGGCAGAGCAAGGTTGCTGATCATCAGCACACACAGTACCCAGACAAACACCTTTTTGCTACACTTCATACTCTGACACCATCCTTTTATAACAAATAAATGCCAATATGGCCTTTAGCTTATATATATGTAAATCATTTGTCAAGCTTTTACATTGATTCTCATGTTTATTACCCCAAAAGGGGTCGGACAGTATGATAGGCCATGCTCTCCTTGTTTGCATCGTTCGCACGTCGCAAACAGGATGCGGATCGGGTATAATCTTTCAAAAGGATATAATCCAAAAGGAGGACAACATGTTCACACAGGAGAAGAACCGGTTTTACCAGGGCCCATCCGATAATCCCACAGCCGAGATTACCTTTGTGCACCTGCCCGACGGGGCGCTGAGCGTGGACCACACCTATGTAGATGGCTCCCTGCGGGGTCAAGGCCTGGCGGAGAGGCTGCTGGATGCCGTGGCCGACCTGGCGCGCAAGGAGGGCCGCAAGCTGACCGGCACCTGCAGCTATGCCGCCAGGCAACTTAGGGACAACCCCAAGTACGCCGATGTGAAGGTCTGAAGCGCTCTGCTATCTTGCCCCAAAACCTCAGGGAGACAGCCCGCAGCTGAGCAGGCTCGATACATGTTGAAATACAGCAGCTTCGACAATGCAGGCATGTCCCGGGCCGGGCGGCGGAGCGGTTGATCCGCCTCAGCCCAGCCACCCTGCCAGCATGAACAGCAGGGTGGGGAACAGGGTGATGACCACGATCATCCGCATCACCTGCAGCAATACCAGGCGTACATCGTGGATACCCAGGTCGGCGGCGATCAGCGCCATGTCGCTGGCGCCGGCCGGCGTGGCGGCCAGCAGGGCCTCCCGCCGGGGAAAGGTACCCTGCCGCACTAGCAGCGTGCTGATCAGCACAGCCCCCAGGGCATAGCACACCACCAGCGCCAGGGCGGGCAGTGCCAGGGCTTGCAGGCGGACCAGCTCCGCCATGCCGATGCCCGCCCCCACATAAGCGCCTGAAAAACACTGGGCCGTCTGGCGGATGGGGCCGGGCAAAGACGCCCGGGGCCAGCTCAGCTTCAGCACAGCGGAGCCCGCTGTGGCAAAGGCCATGGCGCCACCCGGCATGCCGGACAGCTTGCCCAGCCAGCCAAAGCCCGCCGCCGCCAGCAAAGCGACCAGCGCAGCCGGCCAGTCAGAGGTCGTTTTCGTAACCCTGTGCTCGGGCGCCGGCTGATCCGGGGCCTCCTCCATGGGCGGGGAAAGCCGGGCGATCAGCAGAGGAAACAGCCCAATGCCCATCAGATAGCGCACAAGCTGCAGCACCAGCACCTGGGCGGCATCCGCCCCCATGTCGGCCGCCACCAGGGGAATGTCGCTGACACCGCCGGGCGCTGAGCCCAGCAGCGCGGTGAACAGATCCATATCACCCAGCGCGCTCATCAGCAGGCCAGCCGACAGGTTGATCAGCAGCAGGCACCCGATCACCAGAACAATGGGGCGAACCATGGCCTTCATCTGGCGCAGCTCCTCCCGCCGGACGCCGGAGCCAATGTAAGCCCCCGCCGTGATCTGGGCGGCGAATTTCAGCAGCTCATGGCTACGCGCACTGCCCGTCAGCAGGTTGAAGGCGCTGGCGCCCAGCACAGAGCCCACCATCATACCGCCGGGCATCTTCAGACGGCGCAGCAGCAGGCCGCCCAGGGCGGCGCACAGCAGGGTCAGCAGCAGGTCGGTCAAGTCTGTCTCCCTTTTCCGCAAACGGTATTCCCGCAGGAATAGATGCTGTTCATCATATCCATCCGCTCAGGGAAAGGCAAGGTGCGACCCATCGGGTACAGTCTTTCCACACGAAGAGATAGAAATGCAGGGGCCGCGTTTTACGGCCCCTGCGAATTGACCCTCTGTCCAAACGAAAACTTGCCGATCAGATGATCGCCAACAGCACGAAGTTCAGCACGAACAGCCCGGCCGATACCCACAGAATGGGATGAATCTCCTTCTGCTCGCCCTTCACCAGCTTGACAATGCAGTACACGATGAAGCCCGTACCGATGCCGTAGCTGATGGAGTAGGCCAGCGCCATCACGATGCCGGCGAAGAAGGCGGGGAAAGCCTCGCTGAGGACATCCCACTCGATCTCCCGGAAGGCGCTGAGCATCATCACGCCCACCACCACCAGGGCCGGCGCGGTGGCCGCGGAGGGAACGGAGCTGACAAAGGTGGCGAAGAAGGCGCTGAGGGCGAACAGCACGGCCACCACTACGCTGGTCAGGCCCGTGCGGCCGCCGGCGGCGATGCCTGCGGCGCTCTCCACATAGGTGGTGGTATTGCTGGTGCCAAAGATGGCGCCAATGCTGGTGGCGGTGGCATCCGCAAACAGGGCGCGGTCCATCTTGCTGCCGTAGCCGCTGCCGGTTTCCAGGGCCGCCTGGTCCTCCTCGGAAAAGATGCCGGACTTGCGGCCCGTGCCGATGAAGGTACCGATGGTATCAAAGGTATCGGTTACGCTGAAGGCAAAGATGGTGATCAAAATCAGCGGCAGCTTGGACAGGTCGTTAAACAGCGAAGGAATGCCCGCGCTGGTGAAAATGGCGCCGAATGTCTGGGGAAGCTGGGACGCTGCCTCGGAGAAGCTGATGGGGTCGTGTTGGGTGGTGACGCCCATGGGGATGCCCAGCAGCGTGGCCACCACGATGCCGATCAGAATAGCGCCCTTTACATTTTTCACCAGCAAAACGATGGTCAGCACCAGGCCGATCAGGAACAGCCACAACTGCGGCGTCTTGAGCGCCGGGATGCTGGGCACGCCCGCAGCAAAGTTGATGAAGCCGGCGTTCAGAAAGCCGATGTAGGCAATGAAGATGCCGATGCCGCCGCCAATGGCGTTCTGCAAGCTGACGGGGATGGCCTTGATGATGGACTTTCGCACCTTGGTCACCGTGATCAAGATGTTGAGCAGGCCGCAGATGAACACCATGCTCAGCGCCTGCTGCCAGCTAAAGCCCAGGCCAAAGCACACCGTATACACAAAGAAGGCGTTCAGGCCCATGCCAGGCGCCTGGGCATAGGGCACGTTGGCAAACAGCCCCATCACCAAAGTGCCCACGATGCTGGCAATGATGGTGGCCAGAAACACGGCGCCCCAGGGCATGCCCGCCTGGCTCAGGATTCCCGGATTGACCACGATGATGTACGCCATGGTCACAAAGGTGGTAATGCCTGCAATCACCTCGGTGCGCAGGTTGGTGCTGTTGCCCTTCAGGTCAAACTGCCCCAAGCGGAATTGATCCTTCGTTTGCATAGTGCCCTCCTGAATGAAATACGCCTTATCATAGGCCGAAACAGGGCGCAAAGCAAGGGCAAACAACCAATAAAGCGAACAAAATTGAAAAAATGAAGATCATCGTTTGTTATTATACCCGTGGCCGTTATACATGAGTATCAGTTTTACAGGGCGGCAATTGACGCCCCCCGGTCCATCGCATAGAATGAACGGGCCGGAAAGCCGGTACGAAAGGGATGCACACCGACATGCAAATTGTATTTTCGGCCCTGATGGGCCTGATCCAG